>JALXCE010000286.1 GCA_026991055.1 Caldifarciminota bacterium
GATTGTAATTATAAATGAAGACCCACTTATTATCACCAAGTGGAACCCCTCTACCGCCGGTGAGTTCAAGGTTTATTTCATCCACATTGTTGAATATATTTCTTGCAGAAATGATTTCCTGCTCAAGCCCCCATGAGAGGCTGTCAATGCCCCAGTTGAGCTCGAGTATCTCTCGGATAGAGTCCTCTGAATCGTCAAAATAAAACCTGAAAGAATCCGGATCGAGGCATTTGATGTAGCCATTTAAATCTTTAGTGGAATAGGCGAGCACCAGGTTGTTTATGACAATCTCTGGCTCCACAGGAAGTGGGTATACTCCTTTACCTTCTCGGGGATTGAATGGATTAAAACAGCTGGACGCTGCAAGAGAAATTCCAACGACGAGCAAGATTTTGCGCATTTTCTTTATTATACTGCGGAGAAGTTTCATTGACCATTCCCCGAATATATGTTTATCTTTAAGGGCAATGAAAATACTTGGCTACGCAATTCTCGCATATTTTATTGGTGCCATTCCCTTTTCATTTTTGATTGCCAAAACTGTTCGTGGGATTGACATCCGTAGGGTGGATTCTGGTAATGTGGGGGCGTTTAACGTATTTAAAAATGTTGGACCAGTTTATGGAATCATCGCAGGGGTGCTTGACATTGGCAAGGGATTCGTCCCACTGGCGATCGCCCGCTCAGCGGGTCTCAACCTTTACCAGCTTGTCCCCGTTACCATGGCGGTGATTGCCGGGCACAACTGGACGGTGTTTCTAAAATTCCAGGGCGGGCAGGGGATGGCCCCTACGCTCGGAGCTTTCTTGAATATTTCTACTGTTGATATTTTATGGGCAGCACTTGCATTCGTCATAGGAGCTTTACTTGCTAAATTTGCTCATCCTCCTGGCTGGCTGTCAAAAAAGAAGAACTTCGGTGGCCTTATGGGATTTGTTGTGTACACCACCATCATCTTTTCAAAACCTTATGTAAGCTGGGGAGTTAGAGTTAACTATTTTGCGGCCCTACCTGTCTTGCTGATCAGACAGTTTCAGGGGACAGCAAAGAAGAGGGCATTCCTTGAAGGATTGCTTGTGCCAAAGAGGGGAAAAGATGAAAGAAATTGAGTATCTCAAAAGCAAAAGGGTGCTTGTTCTTTACGGAGGCTGGTCTCGAGAGAGAGAAGTTTCTCTTCGATCCGGTAAAAGAGTTTACGAGTCATTGAAGGGGATGGGATTCGACGTTTCTGCGCTTGACATGGGAAAAGATTTCTACGAGCGGATAAAGGAGATATCTCCGGATGTGGTAGTAATAATGCTTCACGGTAAGCCAGGCGAAGATGGGACAGTTCAGGGAGTGCTTGAATTGATGGGAATTCCCTATACTGGCTCGGGTGTCCTTGCATCTGCTATCGGAATGAACAAGATTGCCACGAAAAGGTTGTTGATTGAGGAAAACTTACCCACTCCACCTTATTTTTATGACCCATTCGAGAAGAATCCCGAGAAATTGAGAGAAAAAGTGCTCGAGAACCTTGACCTTCCAGTAGTTGTAAAGCCGGTTGAGGAGGGCTCAAGCCTCGGTGTCCATATTGTGAAGGATGAGGATGAGCTTCTTAAAGTGATCGAAGTGGAGCTCGTGGAATTTGGCTCTTTTTACTTTGAAAAATTTATCAAAGGCAAATCAGTTACGGTTGGTGTTCTTGGAACCGGTGAGGAATCATTTGCCCTGCCGATACTGGAGTTGAGACCAAAAGGGCACGAGTTCTATGACTACGAGGCAAAATACACTCCCGGAGCAACTGAGTTTATTATTCCTGCTGAGCTCCCTCGTAAGGTTTACAAAGAACTTCAGAGGGACTCAGTTCTAACCCACCAGATTATAGGATGCAGAGGTTTCTCAAGGGTTGATGCAGTTGTGTCTGAGGATGGAAAGGCCTACATTCTCGAGATCAATACAATACCGGGTATGACTGAGCTTTCGGACCTGCCTGCAGAGGCTGATCACATGGGCATAGATTACGATACCCTTGTGCTTCACATTCTATCATCTGCGTTTGAATAATTCATCAATCCGCGGGAGATTTAGCCTCTAAAAAATCCCCACCCAACCACCTGATGTTTAAAATTCTGTGTAAACGTATTCGTCGTAAATTGTTTCGAGCTTTAGTTTGTGTTTGGCTTCCTCATCGGCGAGGAAATTGAATAGTTGTTTCATTTCCTCTGAATCAGCCATGTCGGCGAGGGCATCATAAAATTCAAATGCCGCTTTTTCCCTTTTCATTGCGATGATAAGAGCATCCTGAAAGTCCATTGATGGAGATGGTGTTACATCGAGAAGATAATCTCCGATCTTGAGGTCAGCTATTTTCTTTCCACCAGATGGGGTAAGTTTGAGTTTTTTACCCTCTTTAATATCCAGAATTTTCTTTTTATGCTTGAGTTCCTGGGCGGCAAAGTCGGCGAAAACCTTTTTCATGTGAGGTTGCTCGACCTTTTCCTCCCAGTACTTGTAAAAGTTGTAGGAATCTTCTTCAACCTTAATAGCGAAGTTGAGCACATCGTCTATTGTTTTGAATCCTTCTGCAGGCATTTGGGGAATCTCTGCCAGGTCTTCGATACCCTTCAAATACATATTAACCTGTTTTTCAGTTATGGGGACCATGGGCTTGCCGTGGCATATAAGGTCGCCCTCTCCATCTTTAATAATTTCCACAATTCTACCACATGTTTCACATCTGTAGTATTTTTTCATGGTTTTCCTCCTTTCATGGGCCGACGTGAATCATGCCCCAATCTATATCGGCATCTTCAGTTTTTTCGGCCTTTTCTTTCTCTTCTTTCAAAATTTGGTAATGTTTCATCTCCATTTCGGAGAGCTTTAATAACATATTTTTAATACCCGGATTTCCTTCAAATCTTGGCGCAAGGTCTCGATAAAACTCATGCGCTGCGAGCTCTGCTTTCATAGCCTGTTCAAGAACCTCACTAAGCTTTACAAGCTCATGCTCGATGTGAATTGATGGAAGGGGGACGGGCGTTTTCTCGGGTAGCTTTATCTCTCTTTCAGGAAAGATTTGCTTATAGGCATCCTCGAGGAATCCTTTGTGCTTTTCCTCCTCTCCTGCTAAAAATTTGAGATGGTCTTTTAATGCGACATTTTTTACCTGTTCTGCAAGGCCGTTGTAGATTTTATACGCTTCCACCTCGCTCTTGATTGCAGTTAGAAGCAAATCTTCGAGCGAAAATTCATTTAAATCCATCTTTAACCTCCTTTTTAAGAAACTTCTGCCAAAGTTTACTCCAATATGTCATAATGGTCAAGTTGACGAAGATCGGGGGGTGGAAAAATTGGGGGAAATTGATTAAAATAGGTGTTGAACCCTTCATGCGGGGTCAGGATTGACATCATCAGGGGTTAACTATATATTAAATAGCCAGACATAGGCCTGTAGCTCAATTTGGGAGAGCGTCGGATTCCAAATCCGATGGTTGGGGGTTCAAATCCCTCCAGGCCTGCTTGCTAAATTTTTATTGGAGGAAGAAGATGCGGATTAAAGTCACCTTAATGTGCACTGAATGCAAGAGAAGAAATTACACGACATATAAAAACAAGGATAAGAAGAACGTTAAGCTTGAGCTGAGAAAGTATTGTCCGCATTGCAGGCGTCACACAATCCACAGGGAGACAAAGTGATGTTTGAAAAACTCATTAATTTTATCAGAGATTCAATTAATGAGGTAAAAAGGGTTACATGGCCCACCAGAGAGCAGGTGATTGGCGGAACCCTCGCTGTTATACTCGTTTCCACTGTGCTCGTTATTTATATGTGGATCGCCGACCTTATAATTACCCGGCTTCTTA
>JALXCE010000287.1 GCA_026991055.1 Caldifarciminota bacterium
AAATTGAGATTTCAGATGGCAGAGAATTTGATCTTGATTGGGTAGAACTGACGTTTTCTAAGCCTGTGTTTCACGGGGCATCATCAAGGCTGGGATATGTGACAGAGGTCTTTGTAAAAAACCACAAAGGGACATTTCTGTTTACATCTGATGTCCAGGGGCCTATCCACGATGACCAGACAGAATTTATCCTGAGGAATAACCCACAAATCGTGTATATTGACGGTCCTATGGTATATCTGCTCGGAAATGCGTATGATGAGGAATCCCTTGAGAAGTCCATAAAAAATTTGAAGAAGATACTTGAGCTGGACAACCTTGAGACTATGGTGCTTGATCATCATTTAACCCGCGACCTCAAATGGAGAGAGTTTATCGAAGAGGTCTTTGAAGAGGCTGCGAGACTCGGGAAAAAGATAGTGACAGCGGCTGAATTTATGGGGCAGGAAAACAACCTCCTCGAAGCCCGCCGCAAAGAACTCTACCAGAAATATCCAGTGGATAAGAAAGGCAAATAACATGTTCCCATGTGTCATTTGCGGATACCAGGTGACCCGGTGAAGATTCCTCAAAATTTTCTTCAAAAATATGGGGAAGACTCAAGATGTAACCCCTCACCTCGGAAGAAATTTATGCGGGGAGAGGAAGTTTTTTATGATTGGCAGTATAAATTTCTGAATTCCAGAAATTCAATTTTATGAAATATTGGGCAATTGTTTGGGCCTGAGGAAGTATTCGTTACTCGTGAAACGAGTGAGACAAAACCTGAACACTACTGCCCCTCCAACAGGCCTTGCCTGTGGGAGAAAGGAAAGGGATGGGACATTTCGCTTGAAAATTTTAAAATTCAAGGTGAAGCCCTCACCCCACCCCTCTCCCGCAAAGCGGGAGAGGGAGATTGATAAAATTTAATTGAAATTTTTGCAGTTGTGACCCCTCACCTGACCTCTCCCCGCTAAAAATTTATGCGGGGAGAGGAAGTTTTTGAATGTGAGGCCTATTGGTTGAACCTACAATCTGAGTCCGTTAGTTAAGCGTCACATGTTCATCCCAGCAGGTACAAATTAAGTACTCAGAATACCAAGAAGTACCTTCCTTACAAGTAAAATTCTATGCAAAAATGACAGAAAATATTTTCCTCCCCCGCAAGCTATGCTTGCGGGGGAGGGTGAGGGAGGGGGTCTTCCACCTAAAATCTTTAAATTTCAAGATGTAGCCCTCAATATGTAGCCCTCAATCTATCCCCATCCCCCGAAGTGGGAGGACTGACAAATTTTTGATGGAGAAAGCGGAGGCCCTTGAAAAATAATAGTTCCAAACTGTAAATTGACACTCATGCTTATAATTGGTGGGACTGGTAAAATTGGCAGAGAACTGGTAAAGCATTACTCAAACCGGGGAAAAGTCGTCTTCACCTACCACAAAAATCATGAGCTTGCAGAGAAACTCGAGAGAAAATTCAATGCCAGAGCAGTGAAACTGGATTTAAAAAATATCGATGAAAATTTCTTTGAGCAAATAGGCAGACACGAAAGGGTAATATTCGCTGCAGGTATCTTTAAAAGGATTGAGAATATGACGCGTGAAGACCTGGATGAACTCGTTGACATAAACTTAAAAGGCCCCATTTATCTCGCATTTAAACTTATTGAGAATGGCTCAAAAAATATTGTTTTTCTCACAGATATTAGCGGTGAAGTGCCCTACCCTTCATTTCCTCTAAATTCTATCACCTCTGCTGGAATTTTCATGCTAATTCGCACCCTCGCCCGAAGGTTAGCACCACAGGTTCTCATAAATGGGATAGCTATCAATGCACTAAGTCCCCCATTCTCTGATTACGCCAAAAAGCTTCCGATGCAACGACTTCCAGAGATAGGAGAGGTCATCAAAACCCTTGATTTTCTCCTCTACGAGAATTCCTATATCACAGGTCAAATTCTCAAGTTAGACGGCGGCCGATCTCTCCTTTGACGCCGCAATAATCACCGCATTAACTCCAATGAGAATGAGTATTCCACCAAGGAATTGCCTCATTGTTAGGGCGCGGTGAAGGAAAACATAGCTTCCAAGGGTAACAAGCAAAGGTTGAATGGATTTGATTATGGTCACATCAGCCGCTTTCAAGTACTTGAGCGCTTCAAAAACGGAGAATGTGGCAATAATGGGCCCCATCAGTGCCCCAGAAATTATAAATGGAACTGAGCGGATATCCGGAAAGGCAAAGCCTGTTTTGATAAAAAGATAGACTGCGTAAATCATAAATAGCGAATAGACCCTGAACGAAACCATAAAGATGGGCTGAATATCTTTTACCTTGATCCGTACAAGTACTGTATTGAATGCAAACATCAGGGTAATTGCAACAACAACTAAGATTTTTACAATCTCGCCCTTAGGTGATGCACCGGTGATGATAATAACACCTGCAATGGCTATGAGGCCGCCTATTATCTCTACAGGTCCAAGCTTCTCATTCATTAGCAAAAATGCCCAGAGCGCGACAAAAAGAGGACTTAAATTCCCGATAAAAGACAGGAGCGAGGGATTCATTATTTTTAGAAGATAGAAAAAGATAAAAGTACCT
The DNA here is from genome assembly GCA_026991055.1 of Caldifarciminota bacterium. Lineage (GTDB taxonomy): Bacteria > Hydrothermota > Hydrothermia > B15-G9 > WFZT01 > WFZT01. The sequence continues at coordinate 2,588 of JALXCE010000287.1, forward strand.
GCAGCCTCAGATAGACCAAAATAGAGGAAAAACGTGAGATTATTCCTGACACTCTTTGAAAATCCCCTGAGTGTACGTCCAACAAAAATAAAACTCAGGAGCGATGCGACAAAGAACCACCAGAAAAGGAAAACATCAATGGGAGTATATTCCTGGGCAAATCTCGCAATAATATAAACGCTCGAATACCCCAACGCAGATATGAGAGAAAAGATTATGCCTCTTAAACTTTTCATAGGACCCTAACAATGAGCATGTAAGCCCAGAAAAGAAGGTATAAAGCAAGCACCGAGGGGAAAAGGAGTTTGTACAGCTTCACGGTATCTGCTTTAAAGTAGGTCTTTGTAACTGCAAGACAAAGATGGGCCGGTGAAAGTAGTATTCCCATAAATCCACTGACATATCCGATAAAGATGTAGTTTAAATTTTTGCCGAGAATGCCGAGAAGCACCGGGAACCCCACGCCAATATAGGCGGAATTCACGCCTGTTAGAAATCCCACAAGAAAAGGTATCAATACAAGCGGAATAACGGGTGAGAAGCCCCATCTAACAAGCTCATCCGGCAGGTGGTTCATCACACCAGAAAGCTCAAGCTCCCTTTTAAAAATCATGACAAAAATGAGGATCAGGAAGATTTTCAATGAAAGCCCTTTTCGAGAGGAACCTAAAATATCTTTCCTTGAGAATTTCTTTAAAACAAACAGCGAAAGGAGTATGATTGAGAGTCCAATTACAAGGTCAAGCTTGAAAATAAGGACAAATAGAATAATGAGGTAGATAGGCCACAGGGAAAATAGAAATCTTAAGAATTTTTCCCTCTTCCTGCCATTTGAAGGGACGGAGTAGTAGGGCACTTTCCTAAAAAGCATAAATAACCCAACACCTGCCGAAAAGATAATCATGGGGGCCTGATGAAGCCCGATTTTCCAGATTGGCACTCCGGTGATGGCTGATGCGAGAATTAGCCCGGGATAGAGGGGCCATGTGTACTCCCAGATATGCCGGAACCAGTAGTTGAAGAAGGTCAGTTTTTCAGGAGATAGTTTCATCTTTTTGCCGATCTCCTCGGCCAATGGCGCTGAAAGCATGGCTCCAGAAGGCATGGGAAGCAATCCTATGATCATAGATGGGATGATGAAGGCGACCCGCAAGTCACTAAAAAGTCCTTCAACTGAATCTACGAATTCCTGAAGATACCCTGACCTGTAGAGTGCTTCACCAAATGAAATGATGAGCCATACAACGATGACAAGGTGGATGGTGGAATATCCGAGTGTACCAGTCAAGAGGGCTCTCAGGGTTATTTTCATGGGGATTTCGAAAAGAAGCGCGATCACAGCCGTAAGAGAGGCAAGTACAACCCATATTTCCTGTTTTAAGGCGAGTAGGACAATAGCGATTATAAAAGCAATGGAAAACTTTAGTGTTATCATGGTTTTGTGGAATTATAAGGTAGGTGATGTGGACTGCAAATTCGTTCGCGTTGCGAACGAATTTGCAGTCCAATAATAATGGACAATCTATGAGTCTGTTCGAAAAATTTCAAAACCTTTGATTTTTAATGAAAAATTCGCCCCCCACCTTATTCCTCCCCCCACGCACTTTGTGCGTGGGGGGAGGATAGGAGGGGGGAATTTTCGAATGAGCTCGAAAATCTATTGAAAGGATTGATTTTCGGGGTTAAAATGTAAATATGAGAAAATCGAAGATATCTGCGACAGGAGATTGGGCTCTAATCCTCGGTGCGTCAAGTGGCTTCGGAGCTGCAACTGCTAAAGAGCTGGCAAGACACGGATTCAATATCTTTGGAGTGCATTTAGATAGAAAGGCTACCCTCAAAAATGCCGAGGAAGTTATTGAATTCATTAAAAATACCGGAAAAGAAGCCGTTTTCTTCAACATAAATGCAGCCGACGATAAAAAGCGAAAGAAGGTAATGGACGAGATTGAGAATATAGTTAAATCCCAGGAAGACGATGCTCAGGTTCGGGTCCTCATGCATTCTCTTGCCTTTGGAACACTTAAAACCTTTTTTGGCGAGGATAAAATAACCTCACCTCAGTTAATGATGACCCTTGAAGTTATGGCCAACACGCTTGTTTACTGGGCGCAGGACCTTGTAGAACGTGGTTTAATGAGGCGTGGCGGAAGAATTTTTGCAATGACGAGCTCAGGTAGTCAGAAGGTGATGAAGTACTACGGTGCCGTTTCAGCTGCCAAGTGTGCCCTCGAGAGTCACATCCGACAGCTTGCACTTGAGCTCGCTCCTCTCGGAATCACAGCAAACGCCATCCGCGCCGGTGTCACAGACACACCAGCCCTGAGGAAAATTCCCGGGCATGAGCAAATAATCGAGCTTGTTTTGAGGATTAACCCATCAGGGAGACTCACAACTCCCGAGGACGTAGCAAAGACCATCGCTGTTTTAACTCACCCTGATCTTTACTGGATGACAGGAAATGCCATCAACGTCGATGGGGGTGAGAATATATCGGGCATATAGGTTGACACTCATGGATATGCTAATTAATAATAAGAACCTGCGTGCCGGGGTAGCTCAGTTGGTAGAGCACGGGACTGAAAATCCCGGTGTCCCCAGTTCGATTCTGGGCCCCGGCACTTTTTAATTTATAAGGAGGTTGCAAATGGACCTTACCGCCATTGAAACGATCCTCAAAGAAACCCTTGACAGTGATCCATCATTCAAAACACTGATCCTTGTGAGTGTCGATGGATTACCACTTTCATCGGCCAGCCGTATGGAGCTTGATGAAGAGAAGCTCGCTGCAGTGTCTTCACTCGCCATTTCTACAATTGAGAAGGTCTCAAAGGATATGGAGATCGGTGGATTGAAAGAGACCATCGTCCGCGGAGAAGATGGAGTAGTTTTCATCTACAATCTGAATAATGAGGGTGTGCTGGTTGCGCTTGCAGACAAAACGGTGAAGCTCGGGCTCGCCCTCTACCAGCTCAAAAACGCCTCTAATCTTGTTCTGAACATTCTTACCGCTTCTGGTAGCTCTGCATCAGCAGGAGAACTGGCCTGAGCAGTACGATAATTTTTCTGATTCTTTTTGCTGTAGCGATTCCGTTTTCGCTACTAACTCAATATTTTGCAGAAAGGAAACAATCTGTAGTTTTCACTCTCGTATTCTCAATCCTCTTTCCTCTCCTATCTATTCCCATTTACAGGAAATTTTCTCACTCATTTGAATTTTATTACTTCGCCTTTCTGCTCCTTGTTCTTATGGGAATAGCCTATGTGGATTTCTTAACCGAGGGCATCCCTCAGCTCTATACGCACACAGGCATTGTGCTTGGGGTTATCTTTAGCTATTTTACTAAATTTCCGGGACTAAAATCCTCTCTATGGGGCGCTGGTATCGGACTGGTGACATTTGGCATTCTTAAGCTTATATCTGACATGATGATGCGAAAAGAATCCTTTGGACTTGGCGACATCAAGCTTCTTACCATGATTGGCGCATTCGGTGGCCCTTATTTGCTTCTTGTCGGAATCGTCGGAGGCTCCTTCATTGGCCTCATCTACGCCATATGGAGGATTTTGAAAACAGGCGAAAAGCGCGTGCCTTTTGGCCCTTTTATTTCTCTTGCGGCCTACCTGGGGATTATCTTCAGGCCAGAAATACTCAAATTTCTTCAAAAAATCCTTGTCTCTTGACCTGGTTTGGTTAATACTTATTATTAATTTTTAGGAGTTTATCATGAAATTCGCCACAATAAATGATGCCATAGACTTTTACACAAAGCTTGCCGCCGAGAATCCTGAAAACTCTGTAATCCTGAATACACTTGGTGACCTCTACGTGAAGGCTGGAGATCGTGCAAAGGCCCTTAATTACTACCGACAGGCCATGGAAATCCTTGAGAAAAACACAAACTACCAAAATGCCATAGCCATTGGGAAAAAGATTTTAAGGTATGTGGGGAAGAATCCTGAGACACTTGTAAAAATTGCCAAGCTTTACACAAAAATCGGTGATTACCGAGAGGCAATCAGATATGTTTTACTAATTGAACCGGAGGAAGTGGACCTGGACCACGCAGAAGAGGTCACGGGACTGATAGAATTTTTGATTTCTACCATTGATAACCCTGAGGTGAAATTAAAACTTTCAAGAATTTCAGACGCAATAAAAGAGAGGCTCCAGGCCACACCGGAACCTGCTGAAGAATTTGACCTTCTCGGATTCGCAGAATCCGCTGAGGATATGCCACCTCTCCTTGAGGAAGCCACAATTAAAATAGGTGAAGATGCCATTATTGACCTTTCAGTTCCACAGGAGACTGTTGAAAGACCCACAAAAAAGGTGGAGCCAGAGTTTCTTGAAGGAGTCTTAAAAAATCTCTCTGAAGACGTATACCAGACAAGCGACAATTACAACGAGCAGATAAAAGTTTTAATGGATGCGGGCTTTTACAAGGAGGCTCTCTGGCTATTGCACAATCTTCCGCAGGATTTGAGGAAAAGCCTTCCCTTTTATGAGATGCTTTTGAGATGTCTCGTCGAGACCAACAGAGTTGATGAAATTAAAGCAATAATTAATGACCTGGGTAGTGGTGACTCTGCAGAGTTCATTTATTACACAGCGCGCGCTTACGAACTCATCAAAGAGAACGAAAAGGCGCTCACGTGTTATTACAAATTAAGATCACTTTACGGTGACTTTAAAGATGTTAATGAAAGAATACAAAAACTTAGGAGTGGGATAAAATGAGTCAAATTAAGCTTTTAAATGACCTTGTTTCTGCAGGCTTGATAACGGCCAGTGATAAGGAAGAAATCATCAAAAAGCAATGGGATTCGGGGGAAAGTATTGAAAGAATCCTCATTGACAATGGCTACATATCAGAAGATAGACTCCTGAATTTTATTTCCCGGAAATACAGACTGCCCATGGTTTCCTTGCACAACCTTTCTGTAGACGAAGAGGCCACCTATCACATCCCGGCCTATCTTGCAAAGAAACTAAATCTTATACCGGTAAGACGGATTGATAAAAATCTTATAGTTGCCGTTGCCGAGCCTTTCAACGAGACCATTTTATCCGAACTCAGGAAGGTGACGGATTTAAAATTTGTGCCACTCCTTGCAAAAAAATCTGAGATTGATGAAAAAATTCAGGAATTCTATGACCACCGTGGGGAGGAAATTAAGGAAGTATCCACTCCTCCCGCTGAAATGCTGGAGAAAAAAGAGCTCCCCGGAAGTTTTGAAAAATTTATAGTGGGGCCCAACAATGAGAAGGCATACAAACTTGCCCTCGCATTCGTGAAATCAGAGATTGAGAGCCTTCTCATCGTTGGAGACACAGGAACCGGTAAGACCTATCTTCTTGGTGCCATTGATGGGGCCCTTAAAAAGTCTGGTAAAAAATCACTTGCGATGAGTGTTCCTGAATTTGAGAGCTCATACCAGAAATTTAAAGACAACGGTCAACTGTCCCACCTGAGAGAGTTTATCCTTTCACATGATGTTTTTATAATTGACGAGATCGAGCTTTTGCAAAATAGGCCGTACTTGCAGGAGGAAGTGGAATTTATACTTGAGAGGTTTCAGCAAGATGGGAAGCAAACCGCTGCGGCCACCATGGTGCCGGTTTCTGAGCTGAGGGCTGTCTCAAGAAAACTGGTCTCCCTTCTCGGCTCGATGATCGAGGTGGAACTGGGTGAGCTGGACAGAGACACAGCAATGAGATACTTGAATTCTGGCGGATTTGGCCTAACTCAGCTGGATATAGAGACCATCCTCAAGGAGAATCCACGTACATTCCGGGAGCTTGAAGGCATTGTGAAAAAAGTCCTTGCTATCAAGAAGTTTCTGAGCTCCAGCTACTAATATGCCCATAGGTCTTTTTAAAAACGGCAAAACTTCCTCAGTCGTCAGTATAGACATTGGTTCCAAACAGATAAAAGTTGTAGAGCTTGAAAAGAAGGGTGGGGAGGTTCATGTCAAAAATATCGGCTATACAAGCACTCCTCCTGAGAGTGTAGTCGCCAAAGAAATCATTGACCGCGACGTAATTGCCGAGGAGATCAGAAATCTCCTCGATAAACTTAAAATTTCTAACAACTATGCTGTAACCGCAGTTGGCGGCAAAAATCTCATTATAAAAAACTTTCTTATTTCTCCTTCCGAGTCGCATGAAATAGAGGAACGTATAGTTGAAGAAGCCCAGAAGGTCCTTCCATTTGACATAGAAACTGTCTTCTGGGATTACTGGATACTGCCACCAAGGGAAGGTTCAGAGGATATCCCGGTCTATATCGTTGCCACCAGACAGGAAACGGTTTACATGATCGAGGACTCACTTAAGTTTGCCGGTCTCGAGCTTAGAATATTGGATGCAGCACCTCTTTCGCTTATAAACACTGTAAAATTCAACTATAACCTTGATCCAAACAGGAATTATCTAATCGTTGATATTGGTTTTGAAGGCTCCTCATTCATTACAATTTCAAACGGGATTTACTACGATCATCAGGATGGGGATTTCTCAGTCAAAAAATACATCGAATCACTGACGAGGTTTATGAACATATCCTATGAGGAAGCATTCCAGTATCTCTTTGACTCTGAACTTCCATCTGAGCTTTCTGCGAGTTTCGAGACTATCGTAAACGGCCTCAATCAATCCCTTGCAGATGAAATTCAGAGGTATCTTTCAATCTCCGGGCTTGATATCAATACGGTGTTTCTCACCGGCGGTGGAGTAAACATTAAAAACATCCTCGAGCCTCTAAAAACAGTTTTTCCTGACTACGAATTCGTCATTGTCAATCCTCTGAAAAATGTGAAGGATGCGGCGGAGATAGAGGAAAAATTCGACCTTAGTGAAAAAGAGCAGAGGCTGTTTTCGCTCGCCATTGGAGCAGGTTTACGGGGCCTCGAAATCTCCACCGAGACACTCATAAACTTAAGTCCTCACAAAAAGGTAGCGAAGAAGATAAAAATTCCACCCATTGTGGGAAATTTGATCGCTCCCCTTATTGTCCTTGCATCATCGGCAATATTTGTACTTCTAATGAACCATGAGCAAAATGCCACCTATGCCCTGCTTCAAAGGCAGAAACAGGAAATCGAGCAGGAGAAAAAGCTACTTGGTGACAAGCTCAGAATCATGCAGGAAATTGATAAGAAAAAGCAGGAGCTTTCTCAAAAGGTAAATGTCATCAAGGAAATTACAAAAGACAGGGCATTTTATCTTGAGGTTTTAAACGATATCAATAGAAACATCCCCCCAAATATCTGGCTCTCGGAGATAAAGGAAGAGATAGAGGGGGGAACAAGGAGATTTCTTGTAAGTGGTGGGGCTTTTACGTCTATTGAAGTTTCAAATTTCATGAAAAGGCTGTCAGCATCCAAAAATCTCTGGGAAAAGGTAGACCTTATTTTTATGAAAAAGAACGAATTCCAGGGAGCAGGTTACCTTACGTTCCAGATCGTGCTGTATCCGAAAATCGGAGGTGAAACTGGTGGACCTCAATCTTGATTTCTTCAAAAAGTCAAAGAACATCTGGGGCACGCTGATTGTTGTCGAGATACTTTTCCTTGGATGGTACTATTACAAGGTTTATTCTCCCAAAAAGCAAAAAATATCGGAGCTCAGGACAACCATTAATAACGAGCAAATGATACTTCAAAAGTACAGGGCAAAGCTCAAAAATTTTGCAAAGGTTAAGGCTGAAGCCGATTCCATTGAACAACTCTGGAATCAGCTCAATAAAATTCTCCCGTCAGAGTCTCAGGTGCCACTATGGATAAAAAAGATCGCCCTCACAGGCATCAGGAATCACCTCGAATTTACCATGTTTAAACCCATGCCTACAAGCGCAAAGGGGTTTTACACCATTTATCCTATTGAGATTGACCTTGTAGGCTCTTATCACAATTTTGGGAAGTTTGTGGAAGACCTTACGAATTCACCTCAGGTCACCAAAATTTCGAATCTTGACGTTACTGCCTTCTCATCTAAAGATTTTCCAGAATTTACGATTAAGGCACATTTTACACTGCAGGTATATGTTTTCACTGGAAGAGCAGTTAAGGCACTTTTAAATGAAGGTAAATAGCAAGCTCATACTCATAGGACTTTTATTGACCGGCATCCTCAGCGCATACAATGAGCTAACGGATATTTATTTTGAAAAGCAGCCGGGATTTGCTGAAATTATGCTAAAATTCAGACAGGAAGTGGAAATCTACAGAAACTACATGGAGAAGAACAAAGTGGTCCTCTTTTTCTCCTACATGGATTATTTCAAAGACCTGAGGAAGATCGATGTAAACACGGCCAATGTAAAATACATTTCCATCAAACCCGGGAAAAACCACACACTTAAAGTCATAATCGTGGAAAAAGAAAGAAGCGACTATAAGGTGGAAACCGTGGGCAACATTATGACGGTTAGAATTTTCCCTCCCAAATTGACAAAGGAAAAGCCCGAAAGTGTCGCTGTCCTGCCCCAGATACAGCCTTCAACGATAAAGCAAATTCTTCATTTAAAAACTGTAAGATACCAGACATATGGAAAGCCGGACATATTTAAAACTTTGATAAACGAAAAGGCGGATTCATTGCTCCTTGATCCGCTGACAGCAAAACTGGTGGGCGTGATTATGAAGGGAAGGCACAAATTGGGCATCTTTCAGGACAGGTCCAAGAAAACGTTTATCCTTAAAGAGGGAGCAAGGGTGAAAAACGGGAAACTGTGGAAATTGACAGAAAATCAGGCAATTTTCCTTGTCGGCTTGCGTGGATATGCAAGAACTATTAGAATTAAGCTAAAAAACCCGATGGAAGCGATTCGATGAAACTTTTAAAGGTCTTATTACTCATACTGGCGTTCTCATTCACCACGCTTAATGCGGTCAATAATAATGCACTTGTTACATTGAATGTGGAGAATGCGAACGTTAAAGACGTCTTGAGGGCACTGGCCCAGATAGCGGGAGCCAATATTGTCCTGTCGAAAGACGTGAGTGGGACTGTTACACTCAGTCTGTACAAAGTTCCCTGGAGGACCGCACTCGGAATAGTAACTGAGGCGGCCGGACTGAGTTATCAGGAAAAAGACGGCATTATTACGATTACATCAAAGGCAGAATACGAGACTATAAAGTCGCTTGCGAAACTACAGACTATCGTTGTAAGTCTAAAGTACGCCAAGGCCAAAGAAGTTCAGGGAATTCTTGAGAAAAAGCTATCTGAGAGGGGAAGTCTCGAAATTGATCAACGTACAAATTCCATCATCGTTACAGACCTTCCAGATGTCATCAAGGATATAAAGAACCTGATAAAAATGGTTGATGTACCAAACAAACAGGTTATGATTTCTGCGAGAATTGTGGAAGTAGATTACGACGCAGCAAAACAGCTTGGGATTAACTGGTCAATAGGAAATGTCCTCGATACCCTTGCCAAAACCCGGGCCGGTGTGAGTGTAATAGCGGGAGGCGAGGGTGAATCCGGTTTGTTGATAAAATTCGGCAAGGTACTGCCAACTTATGACATTAACGCGGTTTTAAACCAGCTTGAAAGTGAGAGTAAGGCCAATATTTTATCTGAGCCCAAAATCATGGTCGAAGATAACCAGAAGGCCATGATTTCATCGGGTAAAATGATCCCGGTGATAATGAGGGATCAGGCCGGAAATCCAGTTGTAACATTCTACGATGCTACCTTAAAACTGTCAGTTACTCCGCACATAAGCCCCAACAACGAAATTACCATGGAGCTTGAGCCGCAGGTTGGCGATATCGCAGGTATTCTGCAGGGGTCTTCGAGCCCCATCATTTCACTCCAGAGGGCGCACACAGTTTTGAGAGTCAAGGACGGACAAACTGTGGTCATCGGAGGTGTTTTAAAAACAAGGTCCACAGTGGGCCATCAGGGAGTTCCTTTCATAAGTAAATTACCGGTTATAGGCTCTCTCTTTGGCTCCAGAGCTACGTCAACAGAGAAAA
>JALXCE010000288.1 GCA_026991055.1 Caldifarciminota bacterium
CAGCAGTTATCCTCGCCGCTGAGGCCCTCTTTGCGGCATCAATCAAAAGCAGGAGCTCCATCAAATTGTCAGCAGGCGGTATAGTTGATTGAATGATAAAAACATCATGCCCACGTATATTTTCTTTGATCTGGACTTTTATCTCACCGTCGTTGAAACGCGAAACCTCAAGCTCGGTTGGCCTGATATCCAGAAACCTCGCAATTTCTTCTTTCAAATACTTCGAAACATTCCCTGATAATAACTTAATATCTCCTCGCATCATGGAAAAAATCTCCCTGGAAGTGCCTTAATTTTAATTGTAGTGGTAGGTTAAATCAATATTTGATGAATCTGGTAAATTTTTTATCCACCTTCAGGAAATAAACACCTGGGGCAAGGCGAGAAACATCTATTTGCCGCGTCATTCCGTTAGCAGAAATCAATTTCCTGCCATTTGCCGAATAGACAGCAGGATTTTTTACCGGATATCTAAATAAAATGGCATTTTTCACAATGTTACTGATTAGTGGACGAAAGATATTTTGTCTTTCTTCAACAGAAACAGATTGGGAGCCATAAAAGATTTCCACAAACTCGTAAATATATGCATGGGTGGAATCTGCATCGCTCATCTCGGAAATACCGAGAAAATTGCCGTTACCATTAAATTCCACACTCCCGGGGGTTGCATCATGCCAGTCAACCACGCTCCAGGACCCCGTGCTTGAAGCATTTCCGTTAAAATCAACCCGCTCGTAGGCATGTCCCCTTGCCATTGAAATAGTAGGTCCATCCACCGTATCCCCGTCAGCGTTCACCAGTGTGAAGGTTTCTCCTCCATTAATTTTTGGAATACTGCCTCCAGAATTGATATACACAACATTCTCCGACAGAGTTACTCCCCAGAAACTCTCAAAATCACTTTTGCTGGCATCCCTTGCGATAATCAAAATAGAATTGTAAGGAAGCTCTACATTACCGAAGATGTACTCGATATGACTGTTTTCCTGAATTAATCTCCAGTTCTCAAGATTCAGGTTCCCACTTGGATATCCGGTGACATACTGAAAGGTATCACTCAGGACAACACCACTGTCCACTTTGTAAGCCTTGATGAAAAAGTTCACTGTATCAGGTGAGCCTGTGGGAGGAATGACAAATCTTGCTGTACTTGAATCAGACCAGAATGACGGCTCTGACACCCAGCTTATTCCATCAAATGTGTAAAAAATAGTATCAGCGACACTTAAAAAGTTGTAATTGGCTGTGACAATCACGCTGTCCTCTGGAGTCGGGCTCAGGGGGGTAAAAGTAACCGTTATCAGATCATTCGATTCACTTGCAAGCCAGAGGGTTGTATTCAGAATTGCGTAATTATTTTGCACTCCGCTCTCGTTCCACCCATCGTAGAGACGGTTACCCGGGTTGCCTGTACCGTCATCGGCAGGTGAACTGTCGGTAAGTCCAGCAATCTTTCCATTACCATAACTACCTGTTGCGAGAAAAACATAGGTGGTGCCCTGAGAGGCATCACTTTTCCAGACATGGCCTTGAAGAGTGGGATTAATAGACCTCCGAAGTGTCATCACAGTAGCAGCATAAAATGACATGCCTTGAACTGTTCCAACAGGGCCGTTGGTTATAGGGTCATCCGGGGCCGTAGAAACATTAAACGTTCTATCACTTACTGAATTTGCTGGATCACCGGTGACGTTAAAATGTATCCCAAAGTAATCCTCAAATAGATTCCAGATGTGCGGTGAATCCCACCCATTTCCGTTCCTATCAGATGCGTTGTGGTCAGCAACCATGAAAAGTGCCCCGCCATTTCTCACATACTGGAGAATAGCGTTCATCTCTTCACTTGAAAATGGGACCTGGGGCTCGCAAACCACGAATACATCAAAATTCGATAGATCAAGGTCATTTGTAGGGTCGTTGTATGTAATCCTTCCCCAGGGGGGAAGTGTCACGACCTCGTGGCCCATGGAATGGAGGTCAAATCCCCAATCAGAGATTCCACCGATCCAGTCATCACCATTTGATGGATTTGGCGGCTGAGGATAGGGAAAATCATTGTCTATCATCCAGTCCGCGTTGCCTGCGTCTTCTTCTTTGGTCATGTCAAAGAGTATCCTTGCAGGGAACGTCTGTCCGACGACTAAAACAAATATTAGAAGCAACTTTTTCATGACAGGGGGTCTATTTTAAGGGATTACACCTCCACATTCAAAAGACGACGCGCAAGGACTCCAATAACGAAAGAAACAAGGGCGACGCCAAAACTGATTAATAGCATCTCGGCGAAGAGTTTGCCAAAATCTTCTTCTTTGACCACTGAAACAAAAAACGTGAAAAGGAGAATTACAACGAAGGCATCAAATAAGGACCAAAGCAGCGCAAAATAGGCGTTGTGAATGAGGAAAAACGGCAATATCAAAAGAGCCACCGTGATAATGTAGGCTATGCCCGTATAAATGGCGGCCTTTGCAGGGCTTTTACCGGACTTCTCTGACTTCTCTGAGAGGTATTCCGAAGCGGCCATAGAAAGGGACGCCGCGATACCCGTGATCAATCCAGCAATCCCCACAATACTTGTATTTCTCAAGGCAAACGTAAGGCCTGCAAGAGTCCCTGTCAGCTCCACAAGGGCATCGTTCAGCCCAAGGACCATGGAGCCAATGTAGCCGATCCGTTCCTCTTCAAGCATGGCAATGAGCCTGTCTTCGTGAGTCTGCTCCTCTTGTAGCATCTTTTTCGCCTCCGGTACCTCATCGAGAACGGCCTCGTATCCTGCCTCGGCCTTTTTCTCAGATAGCTCCATCATTTTGACCACAAACGTATAACCCAGTATCAGGGCCAGCAACTTCATAAACAGGGTGCTAAAGAAAGGCGGTTTTACATCCTTCCCGGTGTATTTTCGGAGTATCCTGTAGTGATTCAACTCCTCCTGCGCTATTCTCTCGAGTATCCTGGAATTTTTCTCATCTGCGTGTTGAGCGAGGAACTTATAAATCACATGGCCCTGAATCTCAGCCTTCTGGAATTTCAAAAGCACATCTTTCATACCTGAATAAATTAAAATCCTGCCCCCGTTTTATCAATGAAAGTGAGGTGGTAATTTTGAATCATTCCAATTATAATAAACTTAAAAAAGGAGGTTGAGTCATGAAAACATTCGGAGAATTAATTCAAACAGCTGATTGGAAGACCGAGAAACATGCTCCAGTTTTTGACCTTCCAGATAAGGTCAAAAAGGGTGAGAAGGTAATGATAACCGTTTCTGTGGGTAAAGAAATTCCACACCCAAACACAACCGAGCATCACATCGAGTATATCGAAGTCTTCTTCCTGCCCGAGGGCGAGGCAAAGCCACTCCACGTTGGCAGGTTTGAATTTGCCGCTCATGGAGCGTCAACTCAGGGCCCCAACACGAGCACGGTCTATGCAGAGCCAATTGTGGCCTTTGCCTTCAAAACAGAGAAACCAGGCACATTCTATGCATTCTCATTCTGTAACATTCATGGGCTTTGGGGTGGAACAGCTGAACTGAAAGTCGAATAAAATTTTCATGGGGGGCGCCGCAAAGCGGCGCCCCCAACAAAACATCAAAATCCCTCAAAGGAGCTAAAAATGAAAAAGTACAGATGCACAATCTGTGGGTATGTCTATGACCCGGAAAAGGGTGACCCGGACAACGGCATTGAGCCGGGAACCCCGTTTGAAGAACTGCCCGATGACTGGACATGCCCACTTTGCGGAGCAGAAAAAGAAGAATTTGAACCGGTGGAGGAGTAAAAATGGCTATTTTCAAGGTTAAAGATAACGTGTACGAAGTTGGAGCAATACATTGGGACAGGGCTATTTTCGATGAGCTTATTCCACTGCCCCATGGGACATCCTACAACGCATACCTTATAAAGGGCTCAGAAAAAACAGCCCTTATAGATACCGTTGACCCTGAGACACTGGAGCAGCTACTTGCAAATCTACGCCATCTCAAAGTGGAGAAAATCGACTACATTATCTCCAGTCATGCCGAGCAGGACCATTCCGGCGGTATTCCGGAGCTTCTTAAGCTCTACCCTGAAGCAAAGGTCGTTACAAACGCCAAGTGTAAAACGTTCCTTATGGACCTCCTTCATATTCCGGAGGACAAATTCATCGTTGTCGGTGATGGAGAGAAGCTTTCCCTCGGTGATAAAACCCTCGAATTCATCCTTACCCCCTGGGTACACTGGCCCGAGACCATGACTACTTACCTGGTGGAGGACAAAATCGCATTCACCTGCGACTTCTTTGGTTCACATCTTGCAACGACCAACATGCTGATAGAGGAAGACCCTGTGGTTTTAGAAGAGGCCAAAAGATACTACGCTGAAATCATGATGCCATTCCGCCGTCAGATTGGAAAGAACATCGCCAAGCTGGAAGAGAGGAAAATAGAAATCATCGCGCCGAGCCATGGACCTGTTTACCTCAAGCCTCAATTTATCATCAACGCCTACAAAGACTGGATTGACGAGAGTAAGGTTACAAACACAGTGATTCTACCATATGTTTCCATGCACGGTAGCACAAAGAGGATGGTATGCCATTTCATTGATGCTCTTGTGAAACGCGGAATCCATGTTAAGCCCTTCAACCTTACGAAGGCGGACCTTGGCCAGCTTTCCATTGCACTTGTAGATGCCGCGACTCTTGTTGTGGGAACTCCAATGGTGCTTGCCGGTGCCCATCCGGCTGCAATTTATGGAGTCTTCCTGGTCAATGCTCTGAAGCCCAAAATCAAATACGCATCCTTTATTGGCTCCTACGGCTGGGGTGGGAGAATGCTCGACCAGATGAAGGCCTTACTCACACAGATTAAGCCAGAAATTCTGGAACCAGTGGTGGTTAAGGGGAATCCGAGAGCCGAGGATTTTAAGAAACTTGACGAGCTCGCGGACAAAATTTTTGAGAAGCACAAGGAGCTTGGTGTAATTTAAAGTTTTAAGTCGGGGGCGCCGCTTCGCGGCGCCCCACAATTAAAAAATCATGGACTCCCAAAAACTCCGCAAAGCATCAAGAGAATTTAACCGCTACAGGGCCCCTGAATGCAGGGTAAAAACCATCAAAAATACCAGGGACAGGCTTGTCGTAAAATTCGAAGGGACAGGGGCAAATTTTTACTGCTGCTACGATGAAAATTTCATTGACTATCTATACTACCTGAAAGATCACACCGGAGAGTCAATGAAAATCAAGGATGTTCTACAGCCCGCAGCAGATTCGTTTATTGTTATCTACGAAAAAGATTAGACCCTTACTTCATCAATCCCCACACCCGAGGCAGATACGTCGTCAAAAATGGGGTGTACATGAGCAAAATCAGAGCTGAGAATGCCGCTATAATAAATGGAACGGCCGCCTTCGATATATCCTCAAAGTCCACTTTCGCAATGTTTGCCGCAACAAATAGGTTCACACCTACAGGCGGAGTTATCTGACCGATGGCAAGGTTGATGGTCATAATCACACCAAACCACAGGTAATTCCAGTGAAATTTATCGAGAATCGGGAGCAGGATTGGAAGAAAGATAAAATAGATTGAAATGGCATCTAAAAACATGCCGGCGAGCAAGAGCAGAATGTTTATCATAAAGATGGCAATTACCGGTGATTTCCCGATGGACAGGATGAAAGCGGTGATTTTGTCCATCAACCCAAGGGTTGAGCCTGTCCATGAAAAAATACCGGCAAATGTAACGATAATCATAATCACGGATGCGTTTATCGCCGCATCCACCATCAGGTGATAAAGGCTCTTAAAATCAATGGTCCTGTAGATAAAAACACCCACAAAGAGGCCGTAAAATACGGCAACTGAGGCTGCCTCTGTGGGCGTGAATATTCCACCGTAAATTCCTCCAAGGATGATAACAGGCGCCATAAGCGCCCAGAAGGCATCCTTGAAGCTTATGAGAAGTTCCTTTAGCGTCGGAAACTCCTCTTTTCTGTAGCCCTCTTTTTTAGAAATAAGGTAAGCCGCTGTCATCAGGGCAAAGCCCACTATTATTCCGGGGATAATACCACCTGCAAAGAGGGCCGGAACCGACGTATTTGTGATGGTTCCATAGATAATCAAAGCAATACTTGGCGGGATAACAATCCCGAGACTACCAGAGGCTGCCACAAGAGCGGCGGCAAAATCTGCTCTGTAACCGGCCTTTTTCATGCCCGGTATCAAAATCGTGCTCAGGGCAGCAGTATCAGCAGGTCCGGAGCCCGAGATCGCGGCCCAGAACATACCCACAAGCACCGTAACAATAGCAAGTCCACCTGTCACGAAACCCGCAAGCTTCTTCATGAAGAGAACCATCTTCTCCGCCATCCCTGCCCGATCCATGATTACACCAGCCAGAACAAAGAAAGGAATCGCGAGGAGCGGAAATTTGGCAATACCTGAGTAAAAATTGGGAGAGAGGACATCAATGCCAAGGTGATAGATATAGATGAAAGAAATCCCTGAGACTGCCAGCGATATAGCAATGGGCACGCCAAAAGCCACAAGTGTCAAAAATATGACAAACAGTAAAAACTGCATCTTTAGAGCTCCTTGTAAGATTTAACAGCGGTTTCAATAACCCTGAAAATGATAAGTAATGACCCAAACGGCACTCCGGCAATGTAAATCCATTCTGGTATATTTAAAGCCATGGTCCTGATATTGAGGTCTATCTCGTTTTTAACGTGCCAGATGCTGTAGTAGAAAAGAATGGCGAAAACCGCGACAGTCAGGACTGTGGAGAAGATTAAGAAAAACTTCTGTGCACCTCTGGGTAACGCCTTCACAATAAAGCTTACACCAAGATGTGCCTTTCTTTTAAATGCAAGGGCTGCACCAAACATGGTGAGCCACACGAAGAAATTGACTTCAATCTCCTCAGTGAATGCAAGGGAGTATTTGATGAAATAACGGGTGATCACATTCACAAATGCAAGAGTTACAAGCACAGATAGGATGATAAAGAGCATGATTTCTTCGAAGTGGGAGATGAAGTATTTGAGATAATAGGTAAAGTTTTTTCTGGGCATAATTTTTTGTTTTTATTGTGCGGGGGGAGCCTTCGGCTCCCCCCGCACAATAGTTTTTTTACTGTACCTTACTTATCGCTTCTTCTGCCGCTTTCACAAGATCGCGTCCGATAACGGGAACCCATTTCTTATAAACCTTCTTTGTCTTCGCCTTAAATGCTGCTCTTTCCTGATCGTTCAGGATGGTTACCTGCATGCCCTTTGACTTGAGGTATTCAATTGCCATGAGGTTACCACCGACCAGTCCACACCTTGCCTTTGCCACCTCTTCAGCAAGGGCAATCTCGGCAGCCTCGCGGATTGCCTTCTGATCCTCTGGTGTGAAGGAGTTCCACACCTTCTTGTTGACGCCCATAATGAGAGGGTCAATTAGATAATGCCAGATGGTGATGTATTTATGAAATTCGTAAACCTTGTAAGGAATGATAACCACGTTGATGGGGTTTTCCTGCCCGTCAACTACGCCCTGTCTGAATGCAGTTACAGCCTCACCCCAGTTCATGGATGTGGGATTCGCACCGAGTGCTCTGTATATGTCAATGAAAATAGGGGAGCCAACTACCCTGATCTTGAGTCCTTTCAAGTCCTCAGGTGTCTTAATAGGATGTTTGCTGTTTGTAATCTCTCTGAATCCGTTCTCTCCCCAACCGAGGCCAACAACACCCAGCTTATCAAGCTGCTCAAAGATCATCTTGCCGGGCTTTCCGTGTGTCACTGCATCAACCTGGGCATATCCCTTGTCTCCAGCAGCAAAGAAGAAGGGCAGGGAGAACAGGTTAAGAGATTTTACCGTTGTTGACCAGTTGATGGTGGAGCCGAGGGCAAAATCTGCGACACCACTTTTGAGGAGCAGGAACTCATTGGTCTGCTTTCCAGCGAAGAGCTGACCACTGAAATACGGCTTGATATTTACTCTACCATGGGTTTTCTCCTTGACGAGCTGAACAAATCTTGTGGCAGCTTCGCCCCATGGCCCTTTGGGACCTACCACTACACTGAGTTTGTACTCCTTCTTATACTTGGCATGGAGTGCATTGGGCACAAACCCAATGACCAACGCCAGTGCTATTAGTGTGCCGATTACTTTACGCATAATCTAACCTCCTTTTAATCCTTGTTCTGGGCGATTTGAAAGCTTATATCGCCCTCATCGTTTATTGCCGTGGCAATGAGCCAGGCAACTCCCTGGGCCGGTTTTTCCTCTAAAAATTTGATACCCTTACTTTTTAGCTCCTCCATGTCCTTTTCGATATCCGTTGAAAGAAAAGCAACGTGATGTAACCCCTCCCCGTGCTTTTCTAAAAACCTGTACGAAGGTGAGCCCGGCTTCAAAGGCTTGATAACTTCCACATACTGCTCACCTGTTTTCATAAGCACGATGTCAAGGTCCCAGGGCTCGTAGTGCATTCTTTTAACAAATTCAAACCCAAGGACCTCCTGGAAATACTTTGCGAGACCGTCCAGGTCCCGCGTAATGTAGGCAATGTGATGAACCCCTTTTATCATAGCTCCTCCAGTTTCTCTAAATAATCTTTGAGGGCTTTCAAAAATGCAGCCGCCGGCGCTCCATCGACTGCCCTGTGATCAAAAACAAGGGTTAGCTTTACTGTGGGCTTTGCATAGATTCCACCGTTTTTAACCACTGCGCGCTCCATAATGGAGCCTATTCCAAGAATAGCAATCTGAGGAGGATTGATGACCGGGGTAAACCAGTCAATGTCATAGACGCCGAGGTTTGAAACCGAGAAGGTTCCACCTTCGAGGTCCTGAAATTCAAGTTTTCCGCTCCTTGCCTTCTCGGCCAGCTTCCTTGCCTCTCTTGCCACTTCCACAAGGGATTTTTCATCTGCCTTTTTGATCACGGGGGATATGAGCCCTCTCTCTGTGTCAACTGCCATGGAAATATTGACTTCGTCAAAGAGCTCAATCCCTTCGTCTTTGACAATTCCATTCATGTAAATGAAATCTTTTAGAACGTTAGCCACTGCCTTAATAAAGATGTCGTTATAAGAGATTTTAACGTCATGCCATCTATTTTTCACGCGCTCCCTGAAAGCCACCAATTTTGAGGCATCTACTTCCACGGTTTCCGCCACTCTTGGAGCCTGCCAGGCCTGGGTGAGTCTCTTTTTGATAGTACCCCTAATGCCTTCAAAGGGGATGAATTTGCCCGCTGGAGTTTTTGGAGCAGGGGCCGAGGGCTTTTCCTCTTTGAGGCTCGCGGCATACTTTTCCACATCTTCGCGGGTGATTCTGCCACGTGGGCCTGTGCCTTTTACTTTTGCGAGATCAACACCAAGCTCCCTTGCCAGTTTTTTAGCCGCCGGTGAGGCAATTATCCTTGCAGGTTTTGGAGCTTCCTCTTTCCTCACAACCTCTTCCTTCTCCTGGGGTTTTTCTTCCTCTTCCTCTAATTCCTCAGGTTGTGAAAGCCTCTCAAGGTCCTCATCGGTGAGGGTTTCTCCAGCTGCAGCTACAATTCCAATCACAGTACCGGGTGGTACCTCCTCACCCTCATGAACAAGTATTTTGTAAAGAATTCCGTCAGCAGGAGACTCTAACTCGTATTCTATCTTTTCTGTAAGGATATCTGCTACGACCTCACCCTTTTTGACTTCATCTCCTTCCTTTTTCCGCCACGAGCCCACCTTTCCGGTCTCCATTGTCAGCCCGAGTTTTGGCATCACAAGTTTCCAGGCCATCTCATGCATCCTCCAATACCTTTTTCACTGCCCTGTAAACATCTTCTGCATCAGGTATGACCCTCTTTTCGAGCGGTGGGCTAAACGGAATCGGTGTGTGCTCAGCACCTACTCTCACAATGGGAGCGTCAAGGTAATCGAAGAGTTTTTCCTGAATCTGGGATGCAAGCTCAGCACCCACACCACCAACTTTCCACGACTCGTGGGCAATGACAACGTGCCCGGTCTTCTTCACAGACTCAGCGATGAGGTCAAAGTCGAAGGGCCAGACAGTCCGAAGGTCAATTACCTCCACACTGATTCCCTCACCTTCGAGCTTTTTCGCAGCTTCAAGTGAGTGGTGCACCATCATCGAGTATGTAATCACTGTGACATCGCTTCCTTCCCTTTTCACGTCCGCTTTTTTCAATGGAATCACATACTCTTCCTCGGGAACAGGTCCCTTGAACTTGAAAAGTTTCTTATGCTGGAAAAATAGCACGAGGTCATCGTCCCTCAATGCTGATTTTAAAAGACCTTTAACATCATAGGGAGTCGAAGGGACCACAACCTTCATACCTGGAGCATGCATAAACCAGGCCTCGAAGGATTTGGAGTGATGAGGACCGGCTGAAAGCCCGGCACCGTCAGGGGCCCATATCACAAGAGGCATCTTTGATTGTCCACCAAACATATACCTCATGGTGGCTGCCTGAGAGACTATTTCATCCATGGTGATGGTGATAAAGTCGGCAAAATGCAGGTCCACAAGGGGTCTCATACCTGTGAGGGCCGCGCCAACACCTGCGCCAACAATGGCAGTTTCTGAAATTGGTGTGTCAAGGATTCTGTCTGGGAATTTCTCGGGTATCCCGACAAACTGCCCAAAAATTCCTCCATGAGCAGTGAGGTCCTCCCCGATAATAAAGATTCCGGGGTCTTTTGACATCTCTTCCATTAAAGCTTCGGCAGTTGCCTGAGCAATTGTGATTTCTCTCATTTCAATCCCTCCTCAAGTGGATTAACAAAGACATCTTTGAGGGCTTCCTCAGGATCAGGATACGGACTTTCTTCTGCAAATTTCACAGCTTCGTCGGCTTCCTTTTGGTACTCTTCCCAGATAGCATTCTTTTCTTCTTCCGTAAGCCAGCCATTTTCAAACGCGATCTTTTCGAATCTACCAATGGGCTCCTGCTTCCAGAATTTTTCCACCTCTTCGTGTGTTCTGTACTTTTCAGGATCACCGATGAAATGTCCCTTGAGTCTGTAGGTCTGACAGCTCATGAGGGTGGGCCCTTCACCGCGTCTCGCCCTTTCTACTGCTTCCTTTGCCGCCTCGTAAACAGCAATCACATCGTTGCCATCACAGCGGACGCCGGGAACATTGTATGCCGATGCCCTCTGAGCCACATGCTCGACTGAGAGGGTTCTCACCTTCCTCGTGGTGGATGCAAACTGGTTATCCTCGTTTACGAAGATAATGGGCAATTTCCAGATGGAAGCCATATTCATAGCCTCGTGAAAGGTGCCGCGGTTGGCAGCTCCATCACCAAAGTATGCTACTACGACCTGATCGGTTTTTCTCAGCTTAATGGAGAGTCCAGCACCCACAGAGATGGGGAACTGACCACCAACAACTCCATTGGCACCAAGCATGCCAATAGAGAAATCCGCGATGTGCATAGAACCGCCCTTCCCTTTGCAGTAGCCAGTGAATTTTCCATAATTCTCGGCCATCATTTTTTTCATATCCCCACCCTTTGCAAGGGTGTGACCATGACCACGGTGGGTGGAGAGGATGTAATCATCAATTCTCAAATTTGCATTAACCCCGGCAGCAATTGCCTCCTCTCCGATATAAAGGTGCACAAAACCGGGTAGCTTTCCTTCAAGGAATAGCTTCTCTGTAACAGTTTCAAAAACCCGGATGCGCACCATGGTACGGTACAGCTTTAAGGCTAAATCTTTATCAATAGCCATAACTTACCTCCTTTTTCGGACTTTCGATAATTTCATCAATTCCCAGGGTTTGCCTTAATTTTTCCAAGTAAAGCTCCTTGATATGCTCCATATCCACAGTTTTACCGAGGAGCTCTGATAAGGATGTCATTTTTACGTTTTTAATCCCGCATGGGACAATCATGTCAAAGTATTTGAGGTCAACATTGATATTGAGGGCAATGCCATGAAAAGTTACCCATTTCCTCACTGCCAGTCCCACAGAGGCAATCTTCATGTCATCTATCCACACGCCAGGGTAACCTTTTTTTATATATGCATCAAATCCAAACTCACGGAAGAGCTCTGCTCCAGCCTCAAGAATGCTATGTGATAGCTCATGCACATCGCTGACTTTAAAGATAAAATAGGCCACGAGCTGACCGGGACCGTGAAAGGTGATATTTCCACCCCTTTCTACTTCATAAACAGGGATATTGTTGGTGGGATTTATTAGATTTTCGTGTCCCCCATGCTTTCCGATGGTAAAAACTGGATAATGCTCGCAGAATACAATGGTATCCGGTATGTTATCACCGATCCTGTATTCAACGAGCTCTTTCTGGAACTCCCAGACTTCTTTGTAGTCACGGAGCCCCAGGTCGTAGAAGAGCACAGCTCTCATCAATTTCCATTATGGCAATTTTTCTGCCACTCAAAAAATCAAGATTTTACGGGGATTCTGGAGGATTCGGATTCTGAAAGATGTAAACTTTATTTACACCCATGTAAAAACCTGTCAATCACATTCATATTTTTATGTAAACAAATTTTACACAACAAAGCTTATAGTCATCTCAACTCAAATAAAATAGTT
>JALXCE010000289.1 GCA_026991055.1 Caldifarciminota bacterium
GAGCGGGCAAGGGAGATACTTCTTGAGGAATTCAGTAAAATTTTATTGGGAGAATAGAAAATGCTAAGTTTAGTGGTTGCCACACTACTCATGCAGGGGGTAGTGTCTTATAATGCTGAATTCAAGCCCGGCGATGTAATACTTATCAAGGTTTATAGGCATCCGGAGTACTCGGATACATTTCTTGTGGACGTTGATACCACTATTTATCTACCACTTATCGGCTCGATCAAGGTCGCACACCTAACAGCTTCGGAACTGAGGGATACCCTGTATCAGAAGTTTGCACAATTTATCAAACGTCCGGAGATCGATGTTATTCCCCTATTTAAAATAAACATCCTTGGAGAAGTACGACGACCGGGGGTTTACAACATTACCAGTGCAACCAAAGTAACTGATGCCATTGCACTTGCAGGAGGACTGATGCCAGATGCTGACCCGAAAAGGGCCATTATCAGGAGGGGCTCAAAGGTAATAAAAATAAACATTGATAAAGCCATCACAACCGAGCAAACTGCCTACGACGTTGGACTGCGCTCTGGCGATATCATTTACATTCCGCGAAAAAGGATCAGATTGAGCCTGAGCACAATCTACACAATCCTCTCATCGATCAGTCTTTTGATTCTCATAATTGATAGATTGAACCGATGAGGGAATTTCTCTGTAAGCTTCTCGGGATTAAATATCCAATAATACAGGCGGGAATGGTCTGGGCAGCAACTTCTCCTCTTGCAATTGCTGTTTCTGAGAATGGCGGTCTTGGCACCCTCGGTGCCGGCTCAATGTCAAAGGATGAACTCAGAGAGGAAATAAAAAGGGTCAGAGAAGCCACGGATAAACCTTTCGCCGTAAATATCCCTATTCTCTATGGACATGCGGAAGAGCAGGTAAAGATTGCAATTGAAGAAAAGGTACCTGTTGTTATCACTTCAGCGGGGAATCCGAAAATTTTTACACCGGTTTTAAAAGATCACGGCATAAAGGTTATGCACGTGGTCTCCTCTGTGAAGTTTGCGAGGAAAGCTATTGAAGCCGGTGTAGATGTTGTTATTGCAGAAGGAACAGAAGCTGGTGGACACAACGGTAGAGAGGGTATATCAACATTTCCTCTTCTCAGGGCCATTTTGAGCGAGGTCGGTGACTTTCCAGTGGTAGCAGCCGGCGGAATCGCAGATGGCTATGGATTTGCAGCTGCAATGATTGCAGGGGCAAGTGGCATTCAGATGGGCACAAGATTTGTTGCTACAGTAGAATGCGAAGCGCATGAAAACTTCAAAAGGGCAATTGTAGAAGCCGGGGATTCTGATACAGTCTTAATTGGTGGAACCGTAATGGCTCCCACCCGGGTTATCAGAAACAAATTTGCAGAAGAGGTGCTTAAAGCCGAGAGGTCAGGAAAATCCGCTGAAGAAATTGGCTTAATGTTTAAGGGACGCTCAAGACTTGGTATCAGAGAGGGTGACCTTGAGAATGGGTCACTCATGGCCGGTCAGTCCGTCGCGTTGATTAAAGAAATCCTTCCTGTGAAAGAAGTCATCTCCCGCATAGTCACCACCGCCGTCAATGTCTCAAAAGAGTTTAACATCGAAAAGCACTTCTGTGATAAATAAATGGCACTAACCCGCGATAAAGTTATAAAAACCCTCAAAAAATGCCGAAGGAAATACGTTTCAACCAACACACTTGCCAAAAAACTGAGGCTCAAAAAGGATGGCAAAAAGCAACTCAAAAAGATCATAAATGAACTTATAAAAGAAGGCTCAGTAGTTCAAAACAAAGAAGGTAAGGTGGGATGGGCCGAGAAAATTGGCATCCTTAAAGGTAAAATTCAGAGGTTTAAGGAAGGATTCGGTTTCTTTCTCACACCTGAAGGGGAGGAGGATATATTTATAGCTCCCTCAAATATGAAGGGAGCACTCTCAGGGGATACGGTACTTGTTCAGGTCATTTCAAGAAGAAAAAGGAGGAAACCTGAAGGCAGGGTAATTAAAGTAGTTGAAAGAGCCAAAGACCGGTACGTCGGTACATTCTACGGCACAGATAGGCGTGGGGAAGTAGAACCTGACGATCCATCATTACCACAGAGAATCCCGGTCGCAAAAGGTAAAACAAAGAATGCAAAGGATGGCTACAAGGTTATCTTTACCGTTGTTGAGAAGAGAAAAAAACTTTATGCCGAAATTGTTTCAGTAGCGGGTCCGGAGGATGATCCAAATACTGACCTGATTGTAGTCCTCAAAAAATACGACCTGAACCCTGAGTTTCCACCGCAGGTAGAAGAAGAGGTCGAGAACATAGAAATGCCAGAATACTCCCCGTCTTCTCATAGACTGGACCTGAGGGACAGGCTGATTTTCACCATCGACCCGGTAGATGCCAAAGACTTCGATGATGCCATTTCTATTGAAAAAACAGAGAGGGGCTATAAACTCGGTGTTCATATTGCAGACGTCTCATTTTTTGTCAAAGCCAAATCTGCCACCGACATTGAGGCACTTTCGAGAGGAACATCTGTTTATCTTGTGAACTTTGTCGTGCCAATGCTCCCCCATAGACTTTCGAGTAATTTGTGTTCGCTCGTACCCGGCGAGGACCGCTTCACAATGTCGGTTTTGATGGAGTTTGACCATGAAGGTAATCTAATCAAGAGAAAGTTTAAAAAATCAGTAATTCGTTCAAAGGCTCGCCTGACCTATGAGGATGCTCAAATGCTCCTCGATGGCGAAGACTTACCTGATGATAGCCATTCCATCTTTGCCTCAAAAGATGATTATATCAAAGTTAAGGAGGCACTTAAACACGCACTTGAGCTTGCAAAAATCCTGAGAGAAAGGCGCTGGGAGAGAGGCAGCCTCGATTTTGACCTTCCAGAGCCCGAAATTACTCTCTACCCTTCTGGCAAGGTGGCCTCAATCAAGCCTGCTGTGCGGACATGGAGCCATAAGCTTATTGAAGAATTCATGATCAGGGCCAATGAGGCGGTCGCCGAATACTTCTCCAGCAGGGGATTGCCCACTATTTATCGCGTACACGAACCACCTGATGCCGAAAAATTGAAAACATTTCTCATATTCGCAGAGAGTCTGCTCGGGGAGAAATTCGATATCAAAGACATAACCCCCAAAACCCTTCAGCAGGTTCTTGTGAAAGTAGAAGGTAAACCGGAAGAGGCTTTACTGAACTACATGCTTTTGAGGTCTTTAAAAAGGGCACGCTATTCTGTGGAAAACGTCGGGCATTTTGGCCTTGCATCCGAAAATTATCTGCATTTCACGTCTCCCATAAGGAGATACCCTGATCTCGTTGTTCACCGACTTCTCAAATATGCTATCAAAGGGAAGCCGAGAAAAAGCGAGTCCTGGATTGAGTATCTTACCTATGTGGCGGAGCGTGCCTCTGAGCGGGAAAGAATCGCTGAAAGGGCCGAATTTGATCACATTGATTACAAAGCAATGGATTTCATGAAAAATAAAATCGGGGAGATTTTTGAAGGATTGATCACACACATTACATCAAATGGATTTTTTGTTCAGCTCAAAGAATTCCTTGTAGAAGGATTTGTAAATGTTGATAGCCTTGGGGGAAATTACATTTACGATCCTGAAAGATATGAACTACGGGAGACAAGAACACAAAAAAGCTTTAAAATTGGCCAAATTGTCAGGGTAATGGTGATAAAAGTTGATAAGTGGATGAAAAGGCTGGACCTGATAATAAAGGAGGATTAAGCCATGAGGGGTACCAGAAAGGGAGGGGTACCAAAAATCAAGGATGAAGTTTTCCTGGAATATCTGGATTATGA
>JALXCE010000290.1 GCA_026991055.1 Caldifarciminota bacterium
TTGTTAAAGTGCTCGTGAACGAACAGGGGAGAGTGGACTCAGTGGTTGTTTTAAAAGCCACGAACCCCATATTTATCAAACCAGCGATTGCTGCGGCCAAACAGTTTGTATTTACCCCGGGTCGTCAAAGAGACAAACCAGTAAAAGTCTGGGTCGCAATTCCATTCATATTTAAGTTAGAGCATTGAGAAGAAAAAATAGGAGGTATAAAGTATGAGGCTTAAGAATGTGTGGGTGCTGGCGCTCCTATTTGCATTTTCGTCCCTCACAGCCGGAACTACTGGTAAAATTGTAGGTAGAGTCACCGACAAGCATACTGGTGAACCACTTCCGGCTGCTAACATAATAATAGAGGGGACGAGAATGGGAGCATCGTCTGACCAGGATGGCTATTATGTTATTTTAAATGTGCCTCCTGGTACGTATACCCTGACGTGTTCCTACATCGGTTACAAAACGATGAAGGTGGAGAATGTAACAGTTGATGTAGATAGAACCACAGAGGTTAATTTTAAACTTGAGCCTGCAACTCTTGTGACAAAAGAGGTTGTCGCAGTTGCAAAGGAACCTATCATTAAGAAAGACCTGACTGCAAGTGTGGACATAGTTAAATCCTCGCAATTGGCTGAGTTGCCTGTTACAAATGTTGCTCAGGTGGTGTCCCAGCAAGCCGGTGTTATTGCAAGAGGCGGTCTTCACGTTAGAGGCGGTCGTCCTGATGAAGTGGTATACGTTATTGATGGTGTAGAGATTCGTGACCCTTATAGTAATAATACATTTGCAAATATTCCCCTGCTCTCCATCGAAGAAACATCAATATCGAAAGGTGGATTTGATGTGGATCAGGGAACGGTCTCATCCGGTACTATTAATATTGTAACAAAAGAAGGTGGTCCAAGATATGGATTCACACTTGAGACCGTTACATCTGACTTTTCTTTCCTTGGAGACAGAATATATGGTTTTCTGGATAGAAACTGGGGAGACGAATATTATGACTTTCTGACCGGTAAGAATCTTGATTTCAACAGTCCTATTGGAAGGCATCATTCAAGGGATTACATCACTCAGTTTAGCTTTGGTGGCCCAATAAATCCCAGAAATAGGAGTGGCGCTAAATTCTTCATTTCTGGGCAATATCAGACCAACAAGGGCAGATTCCCTGTATCCCCTGATCCAAAATTCTGGAACGTGAGGAAAAATTTCCAGTGGAAGATTACTTATCCTCTTGCTTCCTGGAAGTTCTTTACAAGTGGGTTCTGGGCAAAGGCACACACGAGAGGATATTCTCCATACTGGAGACTTGCGCTTGACCACACTTCGTATAATGATGATAACCAGCTCCAGTTTATCTTTGGTATCAATAAGATATTTTCATCAAGGACATACTGGGAGCTGAGACTGGGTTATTTCCGCAGGAAGCTTGAGTCCAATGTAATGGAAGATGTAGACAGAGATGGAGTGGATGACTTTGCGGACAGAGATAAAGATGGTTTTGTCGAAATAGACCTCGATTACTTCAAAAAACTTGTGATTGATACATTTAGGACTCACGGTAGGATAGACTCAGTCCATACCCACTGGGAGTGGATAAATATCGATTCACTCTATAGTTATGTATCTCCCAATGGAGATACTGTGCACCCTGAGATTAACTGGTCCGCGGGTTATGTTGAGATTCCGTATTATTGGTGGGATACAGAGACACAGGCTCTTTATCCATCCATAGGTTCAGGTCCCAAGTGGTGGCCTGAAGCCGAGGAAATGTTTATCGTCGATCCTATTTTCCGTGACACAGTTGATACTATTTTTAGTGTTTTGAATACAGAGGGATGGGGCCAGAGGTCAAATGTAGACCTGAAGGTGCTTGTGGTAGAAGCTATGGATGATTCTGGTAATACTTATGTCGATACTGTGCTCCAGGTTTCCAATGATTTCTATGAGTTTCCATTCAGGTGGCCTCTTAAGGGACATGAGTTTACCGATAGTATAGTTACTGTGATTGATACTTTATTAAAAGTCGGAAGTCAGTATTTACCTGGAATGAACACGTGGCAGCGCAGCCAGTGGTACTATGGAAATAGTAGTTATCTCACGTTCACAACAAAGTTGACCAGTCAGGTTACAAAGCACCATGAAATCCTCGCAGGCATGGAGTATAAGAGAATCAACATCACTCGTTACGGTGCAGATTATGCCTCAGGTGGTAACGTGTATTTGACCCTTTTGAATCCTCACTTGAGCTCCAGACCAGGTGACCCTTACACGTTTATCAACTGGTTTAATGATCATCCGGCAATACCATGGGTATTTGCTGCTTATTTGAGAGACAAGATTGAGATGGAGGGGATGATCGCGAAAGTTGGTTTCAGAATTGACTATTACAACTCTGGCGGATATGCGATTTCCGACAGTAATAATCCTTTTGTATCAGATTCACTGTGGCATACCATCAGAATGATGAAGAATCCCGTTAAGGTTGGCTCGAAATGGTATATAAGCCCGAGATTGGGTGTATCACATCCAATTAGTGACAGGGATGTGCTGCACTTTACCTATGGTCACTATCTGCAGATACCTCCATTTTATCAGATTTTGAGCAATTATGTATTCTCAGGAGCATTCCCTATCGTAGGAAATGCCAATATAGAGCCGGAAAAAACCATATCTTATGAGCTGGGACTTAAGCATGCTATTAATAACCAGATGGTCGTAGACGTGACAGCGTTTTATAAAGACATACTCAAGTGGTCGAGATTAAAGCAGTTCTCTTACGGAATCGCAGGAGCGAATTACTCAACGTATGTAAATGAAGACTGGGGTACAGTCCGTGGAATCGAATTCTCTTTTTCCAAGAGGCCTGGTGGAACTTACCTGCCATTCTTGACATTATCGATTGATTATACACTTCAGTATGCTTATGGTTCCTTCTCATCTCCGTTCAATGCTTACGACTGGATGTGGAGAGGATATCCTCTGCCTCACAAAGAGTCTCCACTTGATTGGGACCAGAGGCACAGCCTTGTGGCCAATTTTGGCGTAGTCTTCCCCAAGAACAAGAACCTTGCTAATATCAGATATCTTAACAACTTTAGTTTGATGTTCCAGTTCACCTATGGAAGTGGTTATCCTTATACTCCACCGATCAGAACACCACGTGATGCTGTTGAGAAGATTAATTCGGCAAGGCTGCCATCTCACATGCAGCTTAATATGAAGTTCATCAAGAATTTCGAGATAGGTAAGGCAAAATTCAGATTCTACGTTGATGTGTTGAACGTTACAAACAGGAAAGACTTGAATCGTTTCGAGAATGTTGATTGGTACGTGCAGTTCCATATGCCTGAAGGTGAGGTAAAGAATCCTGCAGTTTATTATCCACGTAGAACGACACGTTTGGGACTTGAATTCAAATTGAAGGGTTTTTAAGGAGGTATTAATAAATGAAAAGAGCAATTTTGCTAAGTACATTTCTTGCATTCACTGTTTTGAGTGCGAGAGATATCGGTTCTTCTGCGGGCGTAAAGAGCACCAAAGACTCCAAGAAGCAGAAGTTTAACATTACTGTTGGCAATGTGTGGAACTACATAAGTAATTTTGGAAGTCTCGGAGGAGATTTCAACAACAACGACTATGGATATGATTGGCCTGGTGGTAATGGGCATCCATACTACCTGTGGGGTAGTTATTTTACCATCGGATTCAAAGTCGGAGATAATGTTTATGTGACATCTCATAACTATCCTGATGGGGAATGGAACTACACCAGTGACTACAACTCTGTGGCCGGTCCAAGAGAATCCGCCTGGGATGTCTATACTTCTATTAATGACTACAAATCTAATCCGAAGAATACACCGGGAAGACATTCTGGAATTAAAGTTGTTATTCATACGCTCGCATGGCCACATTATCCTTACAACAATTTTATCGCCCACGAATTTTACATCACTTACGACCCCAACGAGTGCGACATAGGTTCTTCTCCACCTGCAGAGCTTGACAGCCTGTACCTGGGAATGTGGTATGACTGTGACGTTTGCGGAGCTGATCCTTCTGATCCACACATTGATGACCTTGTATCCTTTGACGGTTGGACAAACGGTGAATGGAATAATCCGAATTTCAGACATAGAGAGCCAGTAGATAGCTTTACTGTTCTTCCTGATACGTTTGTGGAGCAGCCTGACGGTATTCCTGACCAGTATTTGGTCTGGGGTGATGAGGATAAAGAGCACATCGTAGATTCAGCTGCTGCATGGACGATTGTCAGAAATGATACTGACACCATCAGAGGTTATTTGATACCGAGAGGAATTTCTTATATTTATGATGGTGATAACCCTGCCGACCCTGGAAATGATGTGGGTGAAGGTGGAGCATGTGCTGGATATATAGGTGGTACATGGTTGTATACTCCCCCAGCGCCTTCAGATACGACCTGGGTCGTTAATGGTGACACATGTAGAATAGTAAGACCTTGGTCTCACCAGTGGTGGAACTGGGAAAGTGACCCGGCCACTGATGAAGATATTTACAACTATTTAAAGGGTCATCATAGAGCCACCTACATGAATGGACACTACTATAGATATGCCCCACATCCTGAGGATTTGCATGCATCTGTATTTGATTATCGTTTCCTTTCCACTGTGGGACCGTTTACTCTGAGGCCCGGTGATACACTCAAATTCGTATGGGTCGTGGGAGTAGGACAGGGAATGAACGGTGGTGATGATACTTACTGGGGTAGAGGCTGGTTGTTGGGTTTGAGACAGGTGATGGAAAATGCTTTGAAAGCCTATTACGCAGGTTCAGAGCATAGTGACCCTGCACATCCTTCAGCACCGGATGAGGATCGTCACTGGAATATTCCTGTTCCCCCGGCCGCACCTGGCCTAAGGTACTCTTACACCAAGCGGGGCGTAGAACTTATATGGGATGATTATGCAGAGAGGACTCCTGATCCTATTAAAGGAGTTGTTGATGTTGTAGCATATAGAGTTTACAGAGCTGTTTTTGCCCCCTCAAACTGGCAATTAATAGCTGAATTTCACCAGGATTCAACCGGTGGATTTGTACACTCCTACGTTGATACAACAGTTTCCGTTGGATTCCCATACTATTATGTGGTAGTAGCAGTTGATGATGATTCTCTCGAAAGCCCCAAAAATAACTATAAGAAGGACGAAGATGGTAACCCGCTTGCTCTTGTTATAGGCACTCAGCCAGCCAGCTCTGTTGATAACGTTAAAGTTGTACCCAATCCTTACAAGGGCTCGGCACCATGGACAGCATCTGAAATAGCCGATAAGGTTGAATTCATCAATTTACCTCCACAGGCAGTAATAAGGATTTACACACTGAGTGGTGACCTGGTTAAGACAATAGTCCACAATTCTTCTACTGACGGTTCAGAGGCCTGGAACCTGCTGACGAGATCAGGGCAGAAAGTTGTTACTGGCGTCTACATATATAAGGTTGAAACACCTGATGGCAAATACAAGATTGGGAAGTTTCTCATCCTTAAATAAGGAGGTTGGTGATGCTTAAGAAATTGTTAATAATTGCCTTAATGAGTGCTCCCCTGTACTCACAGGTTCCGGTGGGTAGTGCAGGGGCCAAATTCCTGTCCATCAGCGTTACCCCGAGAGCCTCAGGAATGGGAGACGCATTCGTTGCAGTTGCAAACGATCCATCAAGTATTTTCTGGAATCCAGCGGGAATTGCCCATTTGAAACAGTTTGCATTCTTTACGAGTTATTCAAACTGGATTGCAGATGGACGTGTTCCGGCCTTTGCTGTGATTTTCCCGAAATATCCCATTGGTACTTTCTCTGTTTTCGCAAGTGGAATTTACATGGGAGGATTTGAGGGGGTAGCTTTTGACGAGAATCATAATATTGTGGAAACCGGCACATTTTCATATTCTGCAATGCAGCTTGGATTCGGCGTTTCAAGATTTTACACGGATAAATTTGCAGCCGGTGTTGCTGTGAAATTTATTGAAGAAAATCTTGGAGATGTAACAAGTGCTTACTCAGTTGCATTGGATGCAGGGACCTACTTCTACACGGGTTTTAAAGATATTAGAGTTGCGATGTCTTTGCAGAATCTTGGTGCTGATATGTCCCCTAAAGGTGAATATGATTTATGGATAATGAAAGGAAGTCAGGTGACTACAGAGAAGAGAAAATACCAGAGCTATTCACTCCCGTTAACCTTCAGGCTGGGCTTAGCAAGAGATTTCATAAAGAATGGGAATAAAATCAAGAGACTCACAGGTTCTGTGGAAATTATCAATCCCAAGGATAACAGGGAATCTTTTGCTGTCGGTTTTGAGATGCAGCCAATCGAAATCCTGACCCTGAGAGCGGGATATCACTTTGACCTTGACGAAGGTGGATTCGGTGCCGGAGCTTCATTTAACCTTGGAAATAAGAGATTTGATATTTCTTACAACGATTTTGGGCACTTACCTGATGTTGTTAGATTAGGAATTGTGTTTGCAAAATAAAGGAGGATCACCATGCGCTTTAAGAAGATTTTATTAGTGCTTTCACTTTTATTCATATCAACTCTCCCCGCTAAAGAGGTAGGTGATACGATCAGTTTTTATGTTAACAACTTCCGCCTTATCCTGAGCCGGGATACTGTTCCTGATATTGGAGTTGTGAGATACAGGGGAAACAATTTTTATATTGTGTCTGCTGACCGAGTTGCCATAATAAAAATTGGCAGATTCAGGATTGGCAACAATTACAATAGACTCTGGATTGGATCGAAGAGATTACCTGGGCAGAATCCTGCTTACATCTATAACAGCTCAGATGGAATAAACTGGATATGGGAGAGAGGACTTTCTGGAATGGACTTGAAGATCGACAGGTACATCAGACCCACTGGAGATACTGTTACTGTTGCAGACATGGATGTTTTCGATTTTAACTATGTTAGAGACAGTTTGCCCGCGATCAAAGCGATAATTTTTGCCGCAACCTCAGATGGTCTTTTCAGTACTCTGTTTACATCAAGCCCTGGTCCATGGAAGCTTGAGGCTTTTGCTGATACTACGGTATACGGAATTGCAGTTAACCCTATGACCTTATCATTTGGAGGCAGAGGTCAGGTACTTTATGCAGCAACATCTTACGGTGTTTACAGAGTTGAGACTCAGGGATTTAATTCTCCATCAACTGATTCGTTAATGGGAACTTTGACGGACACGGTCTGGACAATTTGTGGTGACCCTTCGGATTCTTCAAGATTATTGATTGGTGCCGTTAGCGGGATCTACAGATGGTCCAGTAATGATTGGGAGCATCTTAATGTAAACTTTGGTAAAGTTTATAACATTCGTTACATTGCTGGAAGCTTTTATGTAGCGGCTGACAGCGGTTTATTTGAAACTTCGGACTATGGTAATTCATGGAACACGGTTGGCACTTTTGATTATCCAGTTACAGACGTTGTTATCGACAACGGACATATGTATGTTTCACTCCTCGGCGGTGGCGTGATGGAATCCTCTGATAATGGAAATTCATGGAATGATTTCTCCAATGGTCTTGAGACATTAAGACTTCTTGGTAGTAAGAACGTTTACACGATATTCAACGATTCAACGGGACTTTATCTTGGTTGCGATGAGGGCGTATACCATTACAATGAGACCCTGGCCAAATGGGAAAACGTTTCAAATGGCGTTGGAAGTTTGATGACTGATAGAACGGTCTCAACTGTTGCCAGTGTTCTTGAAAACGACAGTGTGAGCGTCTTTGATTCCATTATCTCTTATCTACATATTGATCCCAACGTACTTGTTGACGTGGATAATGATCCAAGAGTTTACATCATTCTAACCAGATTGGTTCAGACGTCCAATGCTACAGACCCAACTGTTATCCCTGTGTTTGGGTATTTTGACCCAAGAGATGAGGACCTCTTTGACAACTATTCCACCAAGAGAGAGGTTCTTGTTGTAGACCTTTCGAAATTCATCTCGAACGGAAGTATAAACAGGAGTAAACTGCAGGCCTTCATGGGATATCTGTATGGCAGATATGCCGTATGGTCTGTAGACATGCAGGCAAATCCTGCTGAATTGACAGGTGTTGCCGCATGGGCCACATACAGATGTGGTTTTGATTTTGCCGACGGAGTAAAAGGTGGAATCGATTATCTTGGTAACAAAAAGTACCTGAATAGCCCACTTCTTGACTATACTCACCAATGGTTAAATTCTCCAGTAGCCCGTGAAATAGACCGTGAAAGAATGCTTCTGTGGTTCGAATACATGGCTCAGATTTACGGAGATACTGTGGTTACAAAAGATGTTTTACACGGTGGCCTCAGAGGCTATAGATCTTTGAATGAAGTCATCAAAAAATACAGTTACGGCAAAGATTCACTCCTGACTTTTGGGCCAAAGTGGTACCTCGCATTAACCTTCAATCGTACACTTTATCTCCAGGATTCGAGCGGCTCCATTGTTGATACAGCCTTTGGTTATGCGCCTCCTATGGACTCAATCCATGTGAAATCTGCTGCCATATCAGATATTCCTGGCTCAGGGGAGCAGAAATCATCCCAGGTAATGGCCCCTTCAGGGTTTGCTGTCTGGAGAGATGCGATAGATACCATAACTGGTGAGAGATTTAATGCAAAAGATGGCGATCAGGATTATCTGAAAATATTTATGGTATGTGGAACGGATTCAGTGGCTAAAGTAGTCCCTCTTGATTCGCTTGGAAGATTTGCAATGACAGTTAATGATGACTCTTGTAGCTCATTTAAATATTTAATCGCGAATCTCAACGTAAGCAAAACGATCCCTTATTACCTGACCGAAGATACAACTGCGCCTCAAATTGTGGGTACTTATGCTTTACAGAATCCAGGTAATCCTCGCATGATACAGATGTATGTTGTTGGATACGACAAAGTCGGCAGCAGATTTTATGGACTTATGACAGATGTAAAAACACCCAATCCTATTGTAACATTCTCAACATTAGTCGACTCTACACCTGAGGCAAGAGTTTACAACATGAAGTTATTAAGTAGTGGTGATAGCCTGTTTAACTACTTTGTCCCAGTGTTGCTTGATCTCCGCGGAGACATTGAGGTTTCAGTCAGAGCGCAGGACCTTGCAGGTAATGATGCATCTATACCACCGGATACCATAAGTGTTCAGTTCATATCCGAGCAGGGAGGCGTTTATGCGGCACTTGGTGGTCAGGTAATCATAGAAGCTCCTGCTAACGCATTTCCAGGTGCCACCACAATCCTGATTGATAAGATAGACAAAGATTTGGCCGAACTCACCTATCATGGATCGAGCACAGGAATGTCAGATGTTTACCTCATTGGAAACAATCGAATCACAAGTGCGAGAGAGATAACGATAAAAATCAGGCCAACGAGCAGAGAAGCACAGAGAGTTTATGCATACAGGAATGGCGAGTGGGAACCTATAAAGACCTATTACGATGAGGAAAGTGGATTTTACATTTTCCGTACGAGAAAGTTAGGTGCATTCCAGTTGAGGTCAGGGACACCCGAGAGATTTGGATTTAGCTTTGCT
The DNA here is from genome assembly GCA_026991055.1 of Caldifarciminota bacterium. Taxonomy (GTDB): domain Bacteria; phylum Hydrothermota; class Hydrothermia; order B15-G9; family WFZT01; genus WFZT01. The sequence goes on from JALXCE010000290.1 coordinate 9,587, forward strand.
GTAGTAAATGGCCCAATTATTTACAGCAATAAGAACATCAGGCTCAACCTTTCCCTTGACAGAGCGGATAAAGTTGATATTTCTCTTTACAACACGGCGGGTAGAATGGTTAAACGTCTGGTATCCGGAAAACTCCAGGCTGGAATCCACACATTCGATGTGAACACGAGCGATATCCATTTGACTTCAGGAGTTTATTTCATCAGGTTAAAGACATCTATGAGAAACGTTGTTAAAAAGATAGTTTTCCTCAAATATTAAAGGAGGACGATGATGAAGAAGATCTTATTGGCAGTGGCTTTAATTAGTTTTATAGCTGTGGGATGCGGAGTTAAAAATGCAACCACTTTTCCCCCACCAGAAGACCCCCAGGCTGTTCTTGATACTGCATGGAGCAGATATGATAGTCTCGACTTTGCTACCGCTAAAGCAAAATTTGAGAAAGTTATAAGAATGGATAATACCATCCCTGAGGCTCATCTCGGTCTCGCGTGGAGTGAGGTTGCTTTAAACAGGCCTGACCTTGCACAGTCAGCCTTTTCCTTTGCCATGATCCTGAGTGGCGGTAGTATGGCTCAGCCGGTTTTCCACGAAATCATTCTTCCTTCAGATACAGATCGTTACTGGTTTGAAATTGATACTGTAGCCGGCACGGTGGATACATTTACAGTTGTTGAACTTCAGCATAGACCTGTTATTGGTGTGAGTTCAGCTTCAATCAACTATGTGAATCAGACTTTGAGGGAAATCACAGATTCTACCATCACAATTGCGGCACAGATTATTAACGACAGTGTTGCAGGGCCACATATCAAAGACACGCTCGTGGTAAACTATTTCATATTTAAAAATGTCGCAGACTCGGATTCTGTTCAGGTCAATCTGTTCGCTCACATCGGGACTGCAGTTGCTGCTGCTTCCAATACCGAAGGCAAATATCTCATGACTGCTATTGCTTACGCAAATGCTGCTGTCAAACATGGCGTGCCCAGCGGGTTCGTGCATTATCCATATATAGATGAAACGGGAACAAGATTGGTGCTTGCTGAAAGTTACTTCTGGAGTGGCCTTATGGCCAACTGCGTCAGGGAGCTTAAGATAATTGATCCTAACTGGACATTTAATGGAGACCCGTATGATCCTGACAATTACTGGATCATACTAAATAAGCTTAACGAGGAAATAGGTTCAAATTAAACAAAGGAGGTGTAGTATGAAGAAAGGAGTTGTAAATGTAATGGTTGCCCTGCTTGTAACAGTAGGGCTTGTGAGCGCTAACACCTCTATGAAGAGGAAAGCGCTGAGCAAACTGGAAGGATACTGGTCAACCAATCCTACATCAGCGAAGCTCATGCCTCGTGATACGGTGGGTCCCATACCTGATATCAGGGCACTGCTTGGTTCACCTGGTAAAAACATAGCTGTCCACGGTGATACAGTTGTTATTATTTACGGTGAGCCTTCTGGCGATCCCGCAAATATTTTCCAGAATGTTAAGGTCGCTATTTCCTTTGACGGAGGCCAGACCTGGACCACACATGACCTCAGTACGAACGCAGTCAGGAGAATCTATCCTGGCGTTATCTGGCCAGAGCACTGGGCTCATCAGGGACCACTCTTCTTCTGGCATGAGGCAGCCTATGTGAACGGAGCCTATCAGCCAAGCCCCGTGAAAGTTGCATGGGATGTCCTCTGGCCAAGTGGTCTTTACAACGTAGTCGAGCTTCCTAATTCCCAGCAGTGGAATTGCTGGCTCCCTTCAGCTGACGCATCTGGTGATACCATCATTGTGTTCGCCGCCAATATCTTTGACGGAAGTTCATACTACTGGACATCCTATGATGGAGGAACCACATGGAATGCTGATACATTCATCACATCAGCAATCTCAGGTGGATGGAATGACACACCAATACCGAGGATTGGAACAAATGGATATGTAGCTGTCATTACAGACTGGCTCTTTGACTATGGCTATGGTGCCACAATCGCGCCTGTATTCATGGAGTCCATGGATGGTGGACAGACATGGGTCGATACCATTCCTCTCTGGGATGTAACAGGTGGAGCTCCCTATGATTCCGCTGGTGGTTGGTGGTATGTGTATGACTTTGTCCTCGACGCAAACAACAAGCCACACATCATCTGGAAGTTCGGAACCGGAAACCATGAATTTGGTGATATATGGTACTACACTCCAGGTGGTGGTCAGCCTGGTGCATGGACCAACTGGACTGCAACAGTACTTGAGGGTGACGGCCATGGTGGTACAGTAGCTACCCAGCCAACCATTGGCATCACCGATGGTGGTGTTTTAGTTGCTGCTTACAAAGCATTCTTCGTCAACGGTGCTGACACACTTCCCGATATAGGATTACTCGTATCCACAGATGGTGGTGCCACATGGGTAGATACAACAATCGAGGCAGCTCCCGATTCTATGGAAGAAGAGGCCTTTGAGCTGCCTGCAAAACTGTATTGCGCAAACCACAACATCCATGTGGTGGGTTCCTACACAGATGCGAATACTCCTGACATTGTTTACTTCTACGGTACAACCTACACCGTGGGAGTCCAGGAGGACAACCATCGTGCAGTTGATGTTAAACTTACCGTCCCTGGCGTTGTGAACAAAGATGCCAGACTCACATTCTCTGTACCCACTGCAGGTAAAGTGAACATCAGTGTATTTGACATTACAGGTAGAAAAGTCTCCACACTCTACAACGGTATAGCTGAAGCTGGCACCCATGCTGTCTCACTGCCCACAAATCTCGCTGAAGGTGTTTACCTCGTGAAGATGAACGCCGGGAGCAAAGAGGTCGTATCAAGATTTGTGGTTGTTAAGTAATTAGGATTTAAAAGCCAATGA
>JALXCE010000291.1 GCA_026991055.1 Caldifarciminota bacterium
ATCTCCCTTATATGACCGATAGAGGCACCTTCATAGTAAACGGGGTTGAAAGAGTAATTGTCAACCAGTTGCATCGTTCTCCCGGCGTTTACTTCGAAGCTGAATACAAGGGTACAGCTGCACATAGAGCTCTTCTCGTGCCTTACAGAGGGCCCTGGATTGAATTCACGATTGATGGAACCAAGGTCTTTGGAATTACTATTTCCAAGAGAAGAAGAATACCTATCACAAGGTTTCTCAGGGCCTTTGGTTACAACACCGTCGAGAAGATGCTCGAGGTCCTCTTTGGTGACCTGATTGAGAAGAAAAAGGTCATTGACCTTGAGCCAGAAGTCTATGTCCTCGCCGAAGACATAGTTGATCCAGAAACAGACGAGGTTTTGTTTGAGGCAGGCACCGTTATTGACGAAGACGTTAAAAACAAGATAATCTCCCGCTTAATTGATGAAGTTAGAGTCTTGAATATAAATGAGACCGGAGCCGACGTATTCCTCGCTACGCTGAGACAGGATAGAATTAAGGACGAGCTCAATGCGCTTGGAAATATTTACAGAACTCTCCGTTATACTCCTCCTAAGGATGAGCAGGAAGCAAGACAGTACATCCACGATTTCTTCTTCTCTCCTCAGAGATTCTTCCTGGGGAAAGTTGGAAGGTTCAAGCTCAATACGAGACTTGGTCTCAATGTTGACCCTGAGAAAGATGTGCTCACGATGGACGATATCGTCCAGATAATGAGGAAGCTCATAAAACTCTATCTGGGAGAAGAGCACAGTGATGACGTGGATGACCTCGCCAATAGAAGGGTGAGGAGAGTCGGTGAGCTGCTTTACGAACAGTTTAGAATTTCCATGCTCAGGCTGGCGCGCGTGATCAGGGAAAGGATGCTATTGGGTAAAGAGGAGGACATGACTCCCAAGAAACTCGTCAATCCAAGGCTTGTGAGCTCGAGTATTTTATCATTCTTTACCACAGATAGATTGTCCCAGTTCCTTGACCAGACTAATCCATTATCAGAGCTTACGCACAAAAGAAGACTTTCAGCGCTTGGTAAAGGCGGTTTGACCCGAGAAACGGCGGGATTTGAGGTTCGTGACGTTCACCCATCTCACTACGGGCGACTCTGTCCCATTGAGACACCTGAAGGTCAGAACATTGGACTTATCACATCTCTTACGACATATGCGAAGATCAACGAGATGGGATTTATCGAGACCCCTCTCATAAGAGTAAAAAACGGAAAACTCACGGATGAAATCGTGGAACTTGCCCCTTATGAGGAGCGTGGCTACAAGATTGCACCTGCAGATACACCGGTTGACCCTAAAACAGGTGAGATTATTCCTGAAAAGGTCTGGGTACGCCATGAAGGCGCATATCCTGTGGTGCCAAAGGAAGAGGTTGATTTTATTGATGTTTCTCCGAGACAGCTCGTTTCTGCGTCTGCTTCTCTTATTCCATTCCTCGAGCATGATGACGCGAACAGGGCATTGATGGGATGTAACATGCAGCGTCAGGCTGTTCCTCTCATTGAAGCTGAGCCCCCTATCGTTGGAACAGGAATGGAGAGAAAGATTGCTTATGACTCCGGCGCTGTGGTAAAGGCTGAGCGCGATGGTACGGTCATAAAGGTTGACGCAAACGAAATAGTGGTGAGGCCCAGAAGACGCGGTCGCAGAAAAAGCCTGTTTGAAGAAAACATAGATGTTTACAAGCTTGCAAAGTTCCAGAGATCAAATCAGAACACGATTTTGAATCAGCGTCCACTCGTAAAGGTGGGCGATAAGGTTAAAAAGGGACAGGTAATCGCTGACGCGTCCTCTACCAAAAATGGTGAGCTGGCACTGGGTAAAAACCTGCTGGTCGCCTTTGTCCCATGGTTTGGATACAATTTCGAGGACGCGATAATAATTTCTGAGAGAGTTGCTAAAGACGACGTATTCACTTCAATCCACATTCTTGAATTTGAAGTAGAGGTAAGGGAAACAAAACTTGGACCTGAAGAGGTTACGCGTGACCTTCCGAATGTTCCTGAGGAGATGTTGAAGCACCTTGATGAGAACGGAATTGTGCGTATCGGAGCGGAGGTTAAGCCCGATGACATCCTTGTTGGAAAGATTTCGCCGAAGGGTGAAAGAGAGCTATCACCGGAAGAAAAGCTGATTTACGCAATATTCTCTGAAAAGGCTAAGGATGTAAGGGATACATCAAAGAGAGTGCCACCTGGTGTCACGGGTGTTGTCGTGGATGTTGTGGTGCTTTCACGTAAGAAAGACGACCCGCTTTCAATCAGAATTGCGAGACAGAAGAAGATAGAGGCAGAAAAGCGCGCTATTGAACGCGAGAAGGTACTGAAGCAGAGATTTGTTGAAATCGCGAGAGACTTGCTCGAGGGTGAGAAGGCTGCGAAAGCTATTTACTCCAAGGATGGTAAACTTGTGATTCAGGAAGGTCAGGTGTTTGATAAAGAATTCTTTGAAAACGTTGACCTTCTTGACCTCGATTTCCCAGAGAACTTCATAGCGGATTCAGAGAAAGAGGATCAGTTCACTAACGTGCTCTATCAGATAAAGACTGCGCTTCAGAATCTCATGGACCAGCTTGAAGCCGAGATTGAGCAGATCGAGCGCGGTGATGAATTGCCACCGGGAGTGCTGCAGCTCATCCGCGTCTATGTTGCCCAGAAGAGAAAGATTCAGGTTGGTGACAAGCTTTCAGGAAGACACGGAAACAAGGGCGTGGTTTCAAAGATTGCATCCATTGAGGACATGCCATTTCTCGATGATGGAACTCCGGTTGATATAGTTCTTAATCCACTCGGTGTGCCTTCTCGAATGAATGTAGGGCAGATTCTTGAGACCATTCTTGGCTGGGCAGGAAAGGAAAAAGGCGTTTACTACGCTGCCCCGGTTTTCCAGTCCATGACTATTGAAGATATTCGAAAAGAGCTTAAAGAAGCTGGTTTACCTGAGGACGGTAAGGTTAGAGTGAGAGATGGAAGAACCGGCGAATACTTTGATTTCCCTGTTACGGTTGGTTATATCTACATGATGAAACTCATCCATATGGTGGAAGATAAGGTGCATGCCCGTGCGACTGGACCTTACTCACTCATAACGCAGCAGCCAGTCGGAGGAAAATCCCACTTCGGCGGTCAGAGGTTCGGTGAGATGGAGGTCTGGGCTCTTGAGGCCTACGGCGCCGCTTACACCCTTCAGGAAATGCTGACTGTGAAGTCCGATGACATCAAAGGTAGAAACCAGCTCTATCAGGCAATTATTAAGGGAGAGGAATCTCCCGAACCTGGACTGCCAGCATCCTTTGATGTTCTTTTGAAAGAACTCAGAGGTCTGGCACTGGATGTTGAAATCATTGTTGAAGAATAAAACAAAAGGGGGTAATAAAAGTGGCTGATATAAACCCCAAAGATTTAGTTGCCATAAGATTAAAACTGGCTTCTCCTGAGGCTATACGTAGCTGGTCTTACGGAGAAGTCAAAAGAGCTGAAACCATTAATTACAGAACCCAGAAACCAGAAAGAGACGGATTATTCTGCGAGAGAATTTTTGGTCCTGTAAAGGATTACGAATGTGCCTGTGGAAAATACAAGGGAAAGAGGTACAAGGGAATTATCTGTGACCGCTGTGGCGTCGAGGTGACAACATCGGCGGTCAGAAGGGAAAGGATGGGCCACATTGAGCTCGCAGTGCCTGTGGCTCATATCTGGTACTACAAAGTACCTCCCTCAATGATAGGACTCCTTCTCGATTTAACCATCAGGC
>JALXCE010000292.1 GCA_026991055.1 Caldifarciminota bacterium
ATTCTTCTCCTTTTTGAAACCGACAAATCACAGGATGAGATTAAGCATGTCTATTTGAGGGGCGCGGCCTCCTTGAGGAGTGATTTATCATGAAAAAAGTAGCTTTTCAGGGCGAGAAAGGCGCTTTTTCAGAAGAAGCGGCACTGAAGTTTTTCAAAAGCGAAGACATTGAAACGATCCCCTGCTATTCATTCGAAGAGGTTGTAGAGCTTGTCCAAAGCGGAGAAGCGGATTTTGGTATTCTACCCATTGAAAACTCTGTTGCTGGTTCCGTCACTCAGGTTTATGACCTGCTGTTTATGACGCCTCTGCACGTTTACGGAGAGGTCACCCTCAGGGTTTCCCATGCTCTTCTTGGTGTGGACTCAGCTTCCCTTTCCACTGTTAAATATGTCATCTCTCACCCACAGGCCCTTGCTCAATGCCAGAACTACATTCGCAGAAAAAATCTTCAGGCAATTCCAGAGTTTGACACTGCAGGAAGCGCACGGAAAATTAAAGAGATGAACAACCCTGAGTATGCATGTATCGCCTCAAAGAGAGCTGCCGGGATTTACGGCCTAAAGATACTTGACGAATCCATCGAAGATTTCCCCTGGAATTTTACAAGATTTTTCATTCTATCGCGTGAGGAACCCGAAAAATCTGATTACAACAAAACATCCATCGTTTTTTCGACAAGGCACAAGCCTGGAGCTTTGCTTGAGTGTCTGGAAGCTTTTGCAAAAAGAGGCATAAATCTCACAAAAATCGAGTCTCGCCCGGACAAAAAATCCCCCTGGCAGTATGTATTTTACCTCGATTTTGAGGGGCACGTTACAGACAAAAATGTCGAAGATGCACTCATTGAGCTTCTAAAGTTAGCAACCTTTGTGAAGGTAATAGGTTCATATCCTGGTGAAAAAAGATGAAAATTGGAATCGTGGGTCTTGGTCAAATAGGTGGATCACTGGCTCTTGCTCTTGCAAAAACCGGGAAGTACCAGGTATTTGGCCTCGATAAAGACGAGGCCATAAAAAAGGCAATTGAGGAAAAAATTGACGGCCAGTTTGACACACTCGACGAGCTAAAAGATAGTGTTGATTTTCTGATACTTGCGGCTCCTATTCTTGCAAACGAAAAAATCCTTGACTCAATAGAAAGTTTTGGCGGGATCATAATGGACACTGGGAGTACGAAGCAGAGGATAATGGAAATTGCAAAGCTGAAAAAACTCAAGTTTGTGGGAGGTCATCCACTGTGTGGAACAGAGAAAAAGGGTCCCGAGAGCTGGAATGAACACCTCTTTGAAAATCAGAAATTTTTCCTTTCCGGGAATCTTCGGCGAAAAGACAAAAAAGTTGTTGAGACCATCGTTCGGGATGTCGGTGCAATTCCCATCTGGATCGAGCCAGAGATACACGACACTGTAATGGCTTATACAAGTCATATGCCTTATGTGATAGCCCTGGCCCTAACAAGACTCTCGTCAAAATATGCAGATTTTTGGGGTCCTGGAATCAAATCCACCACCCGGCTTGCTGCCCAGAATCCGGACATGGCATTTGATATACTTCTAACCAACCGAAAAAATGTTGAGGACGCTCTACAGGATTTCTCAAACGTCTTGATGGAATTAAAAATCCTCCTCAGGAATCCCGAAGAGCTTAAAAATTTTCTTAAGGAAATCGCTGAAAGGAGGCAAGAAATAGATGACTAACTGGAAACTTTTAATGGAATTATCGGATACCCCGGGTATTCCCGGTGACGAGGGCAAGATAAGGGAAATAGTGCTCCGCGAACTCAAAGACCTGGCGGATGAAGTAAAAACAGATCCCCTCGGTAATCTCATTATACACATAAAAGGTGAGGGGCCGAAACTTCTACTTGATGCCCACATGGACGAAGTGGGCTTTATGGTATCAAAAATTGACGAGGACGGATTTATTCGGGTTGTCCCTGTCGGCGGCATACCCCCTGAGCATGCTTATGGAGAGAGAGTTGTGATTTGGGGTAAGGAGCCAGTTTACGGCGTTTTTGGATCAGTTCCACCTCACGTCAGAAAAGGAGAGGACAAAAAATTACCGGACCTCGACGAGATGTTTGTTGACACCGGACTTGAACCCGAAACGGTTAAGAAGCTCATCAAGATAGGTGACTCTGTAACCTTTGATACAAAGGCGGTTGAGCAGAAAGAAGCGATCCTTGGTAAGGCCTTTGATGACAGAGTCGGGGTATTCGTGATGATCGAGGCGGCAAGGAAGGCCACGAAAAGGTCTGTGGACCTTTATCTTGTCTCTGCAGTGGAAGAAGAGGCAGGATTAAGGGGAGCCCGAACAGCGGCTTTTGGAATCAAACCTGACCTTGCGGTTGCCCTTGAGGGAACAGTCGCCCTTGACACCCCTGGTGTGCCATTCCACAGGAAGCTTGCCGAAGTTGGAAAGGGGCCTGAGATCAGGCTTTCTGATAGGGCTTTTGTTGCCTCGCGTGCCTGGGTAAATTTCATCTCCAGCCTCGCAGAGAAAAGAGGAATACCCTATCAGCTGATTGTTAAACGAGTTGGAGCCACAGATGCAGCAGCCATCCAGACCTCTCGTGAGGGAGTCCACGCCACCGCCATTTCTGTCCCGGTGAGATACATTCACAGTGCAAATTCCATAGTGAGAAAGTCCGATGTTGAGGCCACAATTTCACTTATAACGGCGATCATTGAAGAGGGAGGGCTTTTTGACCTTAATCTTTGATCTGGGGAATACCCTTGTAAAATTCACAGGTGATGTGGAAGAGGTAAATCGAAAGGGCGTTGAGCTCATGCATAGGGTCTTTTCTCTCGAGGGTATTCACATCGAATTTGACGATCTTCTCAGGGTATGGACAGAGGAAAGGTTAAAAGCGTTTAAGAAGGCTGACGAGACCCTAAAGGAGGTTACAGCCGACGAAGTTCTCGATAAAACTTTATCCATTCTGCAGATTGAAAATGTGCCTGAATCCATAAGGAGACGTGCAGTTGATGCCTTCTTTACCCCGGAAATTGAAAAATATGTACTCTTTCCAGACACGCTGGATGTGCTTTCATATCTGAAGGAGAAGGGCCACAGACTGGGATTGATATCAAATTCAACCTGCCACAGGTTTGTCTTAAGATTGATGGAAAAGCATGGATTAAACAAATTTTTCAATGAAATCCTTTCGTCCGCCGGGGAAGGGATAAGGAAACCCCATCCTGAGATTTTTAGAAGGGCACTCGAAAGGCTCGAGTCTTATCCTGAGGAAACGATTATGGTGGGCGACCTCGAAGAGTATGATGTTAAAGGAGCAAAATCTGTGGGTATGAAGGCCATTCTCTTCAACCCGGAATGGGAAGGGGATACGGAAGCAGATTGGGTGATTACCCGACTCAGCGAGATCAAAAATATTTTGTAGAGCTTTCACCCCGTGGTTTAGAGTGTTTTTCCGCAGACATTAAAACGAGTTATAGTGTTTTTTTGAGTCCCATTTTGGGACTCGATATATTGGCAGGAATTTTAGGCATTTTATGAACTTTTCTATTTAGTTAAGTCTCAAAATGGGACTTCAAACAAAAGCCAGCCGTTCCTTCATCGAATAGAACTTTTTAAGAATTTATGATAAATCTTTCCACTCCTATCTGCTCTGCAGCCTGTGCTGGGATTAGAAAGGGCATCCCGCTAAAAAATTAGATGGATTTTGGACGTACATCTTCCATCCCAGATTTTATCTTGTGGCAGAAAAATTGCCATTTGTAAAATTGCATGGAGGGGAAATAAGA
>JALXCE010000293.1 GCA_026991055.1 Caldifarciminota bacterium
ATCCAGCAACCGGTGAGGTTTTCCTGGAAATACAGGAAGTTGATGGGAACCATGTTGAGGAGGCCTTTTTAGCCGCCTCAAAGGCATTCGAGTCCTGGAGAGAAACCACAATTGAGAAGAGAATTGAGCTTTTATCACGCGTCAAAGACATCCTTCTCAAAAATAGCGAAGAGGTGGCAAAGGTAATAGCACAGGAGCAGGGAAAGCCCATTGCCGAAGCGTTTACCGTGGAAGTCTTCCCCTCAATTGACGCACTGGATTTTTACATCAATCGGGGCAGGGTCTATTTAGAAGACTTAAAAATCAAATACTGGCAGGCCCTTTTCCGCGACAAAAAGGGATACTACACATTTGAGCCCCTTGGAGTGATGGCCGTAATCTCCCCGTGGAACTACCCGTTTATCATCCCCTTCCTTGATGTCGTTGCCTCAGTCTTTGTGGGTAATACAGTTGTTCTAAAGCCATCATCCACCACACCTGCCATTGGATTGACCATAGCCAACCTCTTTCACGAAGCAGGGGCACCACCGGGCCTTCTCAATGTACTCACAGGCAGGGCATCCATAGGTGAAATGATTATAAAACATCCACAAACCCGCGGTATTCTCTTCACAGGCTCGGTTGAAACAGGTAAACGGGTGATGGCACTCGCATCTGAGGGCATTAAAAAGGTTATCCTTGAACTCGGAGGCAAGGACCCCGCAATTGTACTTCCTGATGTGAATCTGGAGCGTGCAATCAGGGGAATTGCGTGGGGAGCCTTTATGAACGCGGGCCAGACCTGCGCATCCATCGAGCGTGTTTATGTTCACGAAAACATCTATGACATCTTCTTAGACGGTGTTGTCGAATTCACAAAAGGCCTAAAGGTGGGAAATCCCATGGAATTTGACACAAGTATCGGCCCCATGACAACATCCGGCCAGAGAATGCTTGTGGAAGCTCACATTGAAGATGCCCGAGAGAAAGGGGCTCAAATCGTTTATGGAGGCAAAAGAGTCGGTGAAAAAGGATTCTTCTTACAGCCGACCATCCTCACCAATATAAACCATGAAATGCTTGCCATGCGTGATGAAACCTTCGGACCGTTGTTACCCATCATGAAATTTAAAGAAATTGACGAGGCTGTTAAACTTGCTAACGACTCGAAATATGGCCTCACTGCATCAATCTGGACTCGAAACGAATCCCTCGCAAGACAGATCGCACGTAAGATTGAAACCGGCACTGTCACCATAAACGACCACGTCTTCAGCTTCGGGGAGCCAGAAGGAGCATGGGGAGGTGTGAAATATTCAGGGATTGGAAGAACTCACGGCAGATTTGGCCTGCTCGAACTCACCAACATAAAATTTGTGAGCGAGGATTTCAATTCAAGGGATTCCCAGCTCTGGTGGTATCCTTACGATAAAGAGGTATTTGATATATCTAAAGTCGCTGTCCGCGCCATGTATGGAAGCGGAAAAATCAAGTACCTACTAAAACTCCTGCCATATTTAGGCAGGCTGAAAAAGACAACTTCACTGTGGAATCTTATCAAGAACTGGAAAAGATTTTTCTAAAAACTATCGTAATTTTCAGGCCCGGTGCCATCGGGGATACACTACTCGATACCCCGCTTATACGGTCACTCAACGAGCATTACCCGGAATCTAAAATAATTTACATCTCAAGGGAGCCTGCAATCCAGATACTCAGATACAACGAAAGGGTCAGCGAGACGAACTTTTCCCTCGGAGAAATTTTAAAAATCAGGAAACTCTCTCCCGAGGTTTTTATAGACCTGAAGGGCAACGCCTTGAGCGTGATTTCCGCCAGATTAACAGGGGCAAAATACAGGCTGGGAATCTACAAAAAGAAAAGGGCCAGGTTTTACAACGTCCATGTCTTTCCCCCTTTTGGTAAGATTCACTATACCGTCTATCACAGGCTGGAGTTTTTAAGACCCTTTGGCATTAACCCCATGAAACAATCAATAGACCTGGAGTTCCCCTTCCCGGAGCATTTTGTTGAGGAGATGAGAAGAAAATTAAAATCCATGGGGATCAGCGGGTTCTTCATGATTTCACACATAAGATTTGACCTGCCGCATCGCAGATGGGAGCCTGAAAAATTCTGCGAATTTTTCAGGCTCCTTCATAAAAAATATTCCTTTCCCATTCTCCTCGTAAACGACGGCAAGACCACGCCCGAGCTCCAGTATCTCTTAGAATGTGGTGGTGTTAAACTTGCCCCACAGACGAGGAGCCTATTTGAGCTCGGGGCACTCATGCGTCTTGCCGGGGTATTCTTTGGCTCCGATTCAGGTCCCAAGCATATTGCGATAAGCCAGGGAACACCAACCTTCAGCCTCTTTTTCACAGAACTGCCTGAGGCCTGGACTCCACCGGGTGAAAAACACGCCTACGCATGGAAAGGCCTCCCCTGCCAGCCCTGCTGGAAGAAAAAATGCCCACTGGGCACTTTTGATTGCATTCATAAACTCGGGGCAAAAGAGGTCTTCGTGAAATTTGAAGAATTTCTATCAAAACTCAAATGAAACCGTGGCCCTAACATTGTAAACGTTTCTGCCCTCGGAAACCCTTCCATAGATTTCACCACTCAGGATGGTTTTTGAGGAAATCTCCCGTGAAAGTACCAGCCGATAATTCCCCACCATCCCGCTTTCTACAAGGGGCAATTTTTTTGAATAAGAAACGCCAGCGTTGAGCCCAAGCTCAAGGCCTCCAATGCCCTTTTTGAATTCAAGGTCAAGGTCAAAGCCAGGTGATCTGTAAATCTTTTTATAAATCAGACTGCGGTAAAAAACACCTGTGGTAAGCAAAAGGTCTTTCCCGAGCCCCGACTTTGTATAAACCCTGTATCGACTGCGGGTAAATCCTGCAAATTCCTTTGAGTTCTCGTACGAAGCTCCCACTGTAATTTTCATTTTCCGCGAAATATCAGCCATCTGGTAACTCTCCCGCCCGTCTGACCAGAGGTTGTCACTCCGTGAATAGATTAAAAACCACCTGCCCGGACTTGCCCGAAGGTTAAAATTTCCTCTAAAAATCAAAGGGTTTCGCATATCTGAAAATCTCGAATCGCCAGATAGGTCCACGCTGATCACACCGTATCCCAGGGAAAAGGAAGCCGAGACACTCTTTACAGGTTTTGAAGTGGAATAGGGCAAAACTTCCCGTTCATAGCTCCCAAGCGGGTCCCTGTAAAAACTGCCCGTTGTCGAATCATAGGAAAAGCTCCCGTTACCATCCCCAACATAGACAAATCGGTAGCTCAGACTCTGATACCTGTCATCCCTGTAATGGAATCTCATCGAGTACGAAACTCCCTGATTGATCCCTTCACTTTTGATATAAAGTGCGTGGTAAAGCGAGTCTCTATCCCTCTCCCCTACCCTGACCATTCGGTACGAAAGGCTCGTGTTCCCACGTTCTAAGCCAATGGACAGAATGTTGTCTGTCCCCCCACTTCTCAGCCTTTCTCTAAAATCCAGTTGAAAGAAATTTTGATAGGCAAATCCACTTTTAATCTCCTGATAACTTCGGGACCTACCCTCGTATTTTTCATAGCCAAGAGAAATCCTGCCTATCCCAATTCCATAGTCCACCTCACCATTGTAGATTTTATCTGTATCAGTCACACACACTGAAAGAGAGTAATCAGTGATAAAATTACCCGAGATACTTAACCTTCCAAGAAAATTTTCACCCATACGAGCGTAGAAAAATTCAGGTTTGATCGCTCCCAATCTTCCAAATTTTGCCCCGATTGAATATCCATCACCGTGGAGATTATCCCGGTTGAACATCCAGAGGGAGTCAATCTCCCTGAAATACCTGAAATCCGCATAAAACCATGAATTTTTAAAGCCGGCACTCCATATTCCACTAAAGTCTCTCTCTAATCCGGCTGAGTTAAAAATGTTTGGTGTATTCTCTGAGGCCCGGAGCACATTCTCTGTAAAAAATCCATTTTTCTCTGCCCTGAGTTCACCGTAAAACCTTCTCTCTCGCGCAGGTGTCTCAATGAAAATATAAGGTGTGTAGCTCCCACCTGTCCCAACAAATTCAAAGTAACCGCCTGCATCGTTGAATTCGTATTCACCTTTTCCAGTTCCAACAAAGGAAAAGCTAACCGTGTAATCCCCCTGATTATGCCCTGCATAAACGAAGATGCTGTCATCGAGGGTATAGTCTCCCTTTCCACTCCCCACGTATTTCCAGCCTGGAACCTTTGCAATGCCCGTTGAATTTTTCAATATTGAGAGGGCATCCCTGCCCAGCACCCGCTCCCAGTAGAGGGCATCATCTGTGGTTTCTGTGAAAAACATACGCCCGCTGAACCCCGATGCAGAAAATCTGATCCCTGCGTTTTTTAGCGTCCTCTTACCAAGAGAGCCTGTGGAAATAAATTGAACCCTGAGCACATCTTCAGGTGTGATGGTAAGTCCGGGCAGGAGGTAAATTATTCCGGATGTGTAATCAATGCTATAATCTTCGCCTCGTTTGAGGGGACGAGAATTGAGGAAGACCCTTTCGGTGTTTTCGACGATATACTCGCCTTTCGAGGTAATTTTGAGAGGGATATTGGGGTTGGTGATATTGGTGAAGGAGACGGATTTTGTGTGGCCGGGGATTTCGCCTGCGGCGAAATCCCCGGCCACACCCTTCACTCTCAGCGAAATCTCTCCACCAAGCAAAGGAGTTGAAATCCCGGGTGCCTCAAATTCAAGCCTTCCAAATCTGGATGTGAAATTTTTATAGGTGTATTTGAGATAAACCTCACTGTATCCCGCAAGGTTCTTGGACACAAACCCCAGGTGTGTGTCACTGTTGTCATTGATGATTCCGTCTATTTCACCGTATTTCCCCAATTTTCCACCAATGGAAAGACTCAGGTCCTGATAGACCTTAAAGCCACCGTCGGAGCCAGTGCTCACAGAAATTCTTTTCTCACCATATAATTTAATCTGATTGCTATCAATTTCCGGGTTATATATGCTCTGCTCTGTGGAATCTGGTTCAATGGTGTAGAGATAATACCAGCCATTTTGATCGTTGAGGGCAGTGAGGATAAGAATGAAGAAAAACATGCTGAAACAGTTTAATTTAGCAACCCCTCATAATCAAGTGGGTCGGAGCCTGTTCGAAAAATTTGAATTTATCGGGAATTTTAAGAGGAATTCCCCCCACCTATTTTCTCCCCCCACGCACAAAGTGCGTGGGGGGAGGGTAGGAGAAAGGCAACATTTTCTTATACGTTCGGTACCTCGAAATGTAACTGAAAAATCTCAAATTATTGGCTTTAAATGTAACTTCTCTCACCCTTTCCCCTCCTTACAATCATGCGAGGAAGACGGGAGGAAACTTTCAATTTTTGAATGCACATTTCCGCTCCAGTCCGTTGGAAATGTTCCAAATAATCACATTTTCACACAGGGGTGTAGACTATGAAACGGCGTGATTTTTTATCCCGTATAATAGGCTTCTTAATTTTTTTAATAAGTGGAAAACTCATCTGGGATTTCCTCTCATTTTCGCTGAAAAAGCGCCAGAAATTAAGCATTCCTATAGCACAGGTGGGTACAAAACCCTCCGTAATTGATGGCATTATAGTATGGCGCGAAAACGACACCTACAGGGTTTATAGCTCACATTGCACACATCTTGGTTGTATATTGAAATATGACGAAAAAGCGGGTATTTTTAAGTGCCCATGTCATGGAAGTGAGTTCTCCATCAATGGGGTAGTCATTCACGGTCCTGCCAGAAAGAGCCTTAAGAGGCTTGACTACATTGTCAAAAAAGATAAAATTGTAGTGAACTTATAAGACTATGTATGGATTAATATACGCACTGGTATACATAACCATCTGGGGAGTCTTTATCGGGGGTCTTGATGACCTCTTCTCCGACATACTGTATTTTGTTTTAAGGACCATAAACGGAGAAAAAATAAAGATCAAACTCGAAGACCTCGATAAAGTGGAAGAGAAGCCAATTGCAATTTTTCTCCCGGCATGGCGTGAGGCTGAAGTTATAGAAGATATGATCAAACACAACGTGAGCTCCATTTCCTACAGCAATTACCATATTTTTATTGGTGTTTACCCTAACGACTTTGAAACTAAAATGAAGGTGGCCAAAGTTGAAAGAATTTATCCCAATGTTCACATGGCACTGGTACCACACGATGGACCGACAAATAAGGCAGATAATCTAAACTGGATCTACCAGAATATGCTCAAATATGAGCAAGATACCGGGAAAAAGTTTGATGTAGTCCTTATGCACGATGCAGAAGACATTATTCATCCTTTATCGCTAAAACTCGTCAACTATCTTGCCGATGAGTATGACATGATTCAGATTCCTGTTTTCTCTCTCGAGGTACCTTTCAGGAACTTCACTGCTGGCACCTACATGGATGAATTTGCAGAGCACCATTTAAAAGAAATTTACGTAAGGTATGTTCTTGGTGGATTTGTTCCATCGGCTGGTGTGGGAACAGCTTTTTCACGTAGGATTCTCGAAAGGCTTGCGAAGGAGAAAAATAACATGCTCTTCGATACCGATTCCCTTACCGAAGATTATGTAGTGGGCAAACATATCAAAGATATTGGCGGAAAACAGGTCCTACTCAAACGGGTGATCCGGGTGAAACGACACTCAAAATGGCTTAAAATGCTACCCGGATTTTTGCGTAAACATTTTGAGTACAAAAATGATTTTATTGCAACAAGAGAATATTTCCCGTTTAAGTTTTCGGCAGCTATCAGGCAAAAGACAAGGTGGATGTTAGGGATAATCTTTCAGGGAACTGAGAAAATCAAATGGCGTGGCAGAGCAATTGACAAATTTTACCTTTATAAAGACCGTAAAGGTGTATGGTCATCTATAATCAGTTTTTTAACCAATGTCTTGTTTATCGCTGGATGGACTTATGTTCTACTTGGGAAACTACTTCATACAGGTTGGAATCTATCGAGATTCATTCCCGGCGAAGGTATCATCTGGTGGGTCATATTTTTCAACACTGTAATGTTATTTGAGCGTCTACTTATGAAAGTTTATGCAGTAACCACGATTTACGGACCCATGCAGGGCTTGTATAGCATTCTGCGGGTGCCCTGGCTCAACCTCATAAATTTTCTCGCTGTTTACAACGCCCTCGCCCGATATATTTCTTACAAGCTCTTTAATAAACCTCTCACCTGGGCAAAGACAACCCATTCATTTCCAAAAACTGAACAGCTCACTGCATATCAAAAGCGTCTCGGTGAGTTATTAATTGAGCAAAAGGTCATTACAAAGGAGCATCTTGAGCATGCTCTTAATATTCAGAAAAAGTCGAAGAGAAAGCTTGGAGAAATCCTTGTTGAGATGGGCCTCCTGTCCGAGGACCAGATTTCAAAATTTCTTGCAGTCCAGCAGGGACTTGAGTTTGTTGAGAAACTGCCAAAAGATATTCCGCAACACTTGATCGAAAAATTGGGTGGTGAGTATATCGCCAAACATCACCTTCTACCCTTGAGAGAGACTGAGAATTTTATAGAAGTAGGATTCGTCGATCCCCCATCAGATGAGTTTATAAAGGAGGTGTCAGAGAAACTGGGTAAAGTTGTTGTTCCAACAATTATTCCAAACTCTGAGTTCAAGTATTTCGTCGAGTCGTTTGCAGAGCCCAGTCTCGTTGTACTTACAAAGAAACTTAAAGACTATGGCATTGGGATAGAGGAATCCGAAAAGAATAATGGATTCTGGGAGGAGATAGAAAACCTCAGCTTTGACGACCTTAGTTCCTGCTCTTTAAGAGATATGATGGACGAAGTATTTCCATCATCTCGTTCTGTTAAAAAGGGCAGGAAAAAACTCACAAGGAGGACCACCTGAGACCCAGGACGTTTTTTCTACTTTTAATATTTTCTTCAGGCGTGGTGCATGCACAGTTCGCATGGCGGGATTTTGTTTTGTACAAAGAGGGTAATGGACCTCTTATCACACTGAATTTGCCAGATGATTACGAAAAGCGAGTATTCCGGTTAAACTACCCTTCAGAATCCTTTAGCAAAGCGTATTTAGTCCTCGAATATAGTGTATTAAATTGCGAAGTACCTCTTAAAATGGGACTTGCTGTCAACGGTGATTTTCTTGGTTACTTCAGTCTCAATCCCAACGGAGGCAAACTCAGTATTCCTATACCAACCTATCTGCTTAAGAGTCTAACAATTATCGAATTATCTGTTTCTCTGAAAACGCTTGAAACTAACTGTCTGGGTTACATTGACATTACCAATATGTATATCAGGGGTCTGATAAACTACCTTGCCACCCCTTACATCATCAGCCAATATCCTGAACTTATTTTGAGTAAAGAATATAATCCAGACGGGATTATTTACTTCCAGCTACCAGCAAGATTCAGTCCTGTTTCATCAATTGGCCTATCCTACATTATAGAAGACCTTGGCTCCCGGAAAAGTGAAAATTTTCCAGTTATCGACATTGTAAGCGATGTGAGAAGCGTTAGAAAAGGAATAGCCGTGATAGTCGGGACACCAGATGAACAGTACTTTGACCCGGCTTTAAGGGAAGTTATCAGGCTTTCTTCACGCCTAATTTTGAAACGAGGCAGAGCGGGGTACTACTGGGCTCGAAGTAATGGGACAAAGATTCCTGACAATGTAGGGATAATCATAACCTCAAACAACTCTAATGGATACCCTGTGTTGATAGTTTCAGGGAATTCAGACAACGCGGTTCTAAATGCAGCCATCGCGTTGATTCAGGAAGGGAAAAACTTTGTTACAAACTTTGAGCTTATAGAACCCGGATTTATAAAATTCAACCGGCAACCCATCATCCTTGGCCCAGATCCCGAATACTTTTTTATTTCAGACATTTACAAAGGCTCCACAAAATTCTACGGTGGTAAGAACACCTTTTACCTGCCTCTACGCTTTCTGCCTGGCATGAATTTTCTCCCCTATTCTCAAATCATGAGGCTTCACTTGAAAGCATCGGAATTTGTCAATCTAAGTAAAAGTAGATTGAAAATCACCATTGATGGCGAGTTACTCTTTGATGAAAGCTATATTGGCCCCTGTTCAGACTCCGGGAAAGAAGTGGTTATTCCATGGCAAAGCCTGAAACCTGAGAACATAATCAAGTTCGAGTTCAAAACTGTTCCACGAGTGCCCCTCGAAGATTCTTCTCTTTTGTGGGTGGAAATCCTGCCCAGGACCAATTTTAAAATGACCCGCAAATGGGTTATTGAAATGCCTAACCTCGCCTATCTGAAACATTATGCCTTCCCTTTTGGCTATTCACCGTATAAAAGAAAAACTTACGTGGTCCTTAGTCAGTTTACTGCTGACAACTTTAAGGTCTATCTGGAATTTTTAAGATTTGTGGGATCAAAACAGGTTTTTCCTGAAGTTCCTCTTCTAACAAGAGAGACACTAAAAGGAATAAAACAGCTTTCACAAAATGCTGTTATGATTGGGGATTTCCGCCCTGTTAAAGCCCCACAACCATACATCTTTGAGGACATAGGTAAGGAAAAGAATGCCTATTTATACCTCTCTTACAGTATCCCAGAAGATGCACGAGTATTTGTTAAACTTTTTAGAATTCCAGAAAAGTTAAATGCGGCGTATGGGAATCTTGCTATTCTAAATGAACTTGGAGACATAAAAAATTGTAAGCTAACCAGAAGGATAAACTACTGGGGGGCCCCAAAGGCCAAGTTCGACATGAGGTATTTCTTTCTGCAAAACTACTACAGACTGCTCATAATCATTCCACTTGTCTTGATTGGGATATTTATCGCGCTTACCCTCCTGAGATATATCGTTCTCGCCTCGAAAAAAATTTTAAGAGCGAGGAGGCAAAAACCCTCAGCAAAGCGCCGGCAAGTGTCAAAGCCAGAGCCCGAGGGATCCCCAGAGTCAAAGTTACCTACCCCTCAGCCCGAGGTGGAAGAAAAAACTATGGATATAAAATCAGCTCCAAAGAAGAAAACCCTCAAGAGGATCAAAAAATGATCACACTCGTTATGCTCTTAATACTTTCTCAAACCCCACAGTCATTGAAGGAGGTTCCGCCGCCACAGTACTATAAAAACGTTCATCTAAGGCGTCCCCCTGTGAGGATTTACAAAAAACTTTTCAAAGCTGCCACAAATCCTGATTCAGTGAGTATCTATGGAGATTCGGCCTACTACTATTGGAACAAGAAGAACTATAAAAAAGCGAAATACTTCTTCGAAAAGCTGATGAAATTTAAGCCTGCAGCTGCCTATTACTACACGGATTATGGCTACTTTCTACTCGAGATCGGTAAAACCGGTAAGGCCATAAAGATGTTTAAAAAAGTGCTGAAAAAATTCCCCTACAATGAGGACCTTCTGCTAACCCTTTTCGACCTCTACGAGGACAATGTTAAGGAGAAACGCAAAATAGCGGAAAGGGTGCTAAAGGTGACCTTGAATGATAGCATTCGCCAGGTGATGACCCATTACCTTGAAACCACCCACTACACACCATTTACATACAGTTTTTATTGGGGCACATACTACACCGCACGTGAAAATTTCGTCGACTCAGATACAAGGCTCAACATTTATCTGGGTAATCTCTGGGGCATAAAGCCTCTTGTGGGTGTACGGTTTTTATATGACTCGAGGTCTGGAAGAACAAATATTTACGAAGATGACCATATTTTTACCTACCTGGGGCTTGCCTGGAGCTGGCACTATCTTATATCTGTATTCGCCTATTACGGTTACTACAAGAGGGTAAAAATATGGAAGCCCGTGATGGAAGGAACGAATTACCAGCTTCTGGCTTTCCTGAGCAAAGATTGGATTCACTCTATGGGCAAATTAGGAAGCCTTATTTTCTCCCTCTATTCAGAGATAAACTATGAAAAACGTGTGGATAACAACGTCACTCTCGACATAGAGACAAATACTGGTTATCAGAAAAAATTTGGAAAATTCACCCTCGAGCCTTCAATTTACTTTAAGTTCTTAAGAGACAGAAGAAAATTATACTACAACAACCTCTCCGAAATCGGTCCTGAAATTGATTTAACATATGTTTACTGGCTGGTATTCTTTACAAAACTCGTCAGGGGCTACTATGCGGGTATTGAATCAGGCGAACCAAATCCATACAATTCCAATTCCTACTGGGACTTTAGAATTGGGTTTTATATAGCGAGGTGATAAAATGTTTAAACTTTTGTTTATTCTTTTTAGCGTAATCAAACCATCACAGATTAAGGGAAATGCACTAATTCTCTTCGATCCGATAGCATCCCCCAAGTCACAGTACTCCTACTATGTGCTCGATCTGTATGAGCTGGAGAATCTACTTGGCCACTTTAAATTCATATACTATCATGAGCCTACAAATGAGTACACGAAGGGTGATATCTTTAATTATGATGCTGTCTTTTACATGGGAGAGGTGGATAACTCCTACATAAACCCGGATTTGTTAAAGGATCTGCTTAAATATAAAAAACCTGTGGTGTGGTTTAAAAAGAACATAAACAACTTCTCCTTTGAAGTTGGGGCCAATATGCGGGATCAATTCGGTTTCGTAATGGATTCCCTGTCCATCGGTTACTTTGTCAATGGTAAAGCCGGCTTCTACAGAAATGTCACATACAAAGGTATAACTTTCCAGAAGTGGTTTAAGGTTTACCCGGGGAAGAAAGAGCCAGAGTGGGACCCTGAAGTAGCTGTCACCCATATTCTCGACTCTTCAAAAGCAAAGGTTATTGCAACTATAAAATGGTGGGGATATGGAAAGCCCAGCAGGGACGAGATACCTTACATCATACGGGTAAACAACTTCTGGTACGTTGCAGGTGATCCTATGTCTTTTATTGCAACTTATACTCCATACACCATTTTTTGCGATTTACTCCACGATATGCTCAATCAACAACATTCTTATCCACCCAGGGCCCTTGTGAGACTCGAAGACATTGCTCCTACCCTTAAACCTTCGAAGTTAAGAAAAGTCGTTAAGTACCTGTATTCTCATAATATCCCCTTTGCCATGGCAGTAATCCCCATTTATAAAAATCCCTATAACGACAAGGTTGTTTATCTCCATGAGGCTAAAGGCCTTGTAGAAGCCTTAAAATATGCTGTAAACCACGGGGGATATATTTTTATGCATGGTACGTCGCATCAGCAGGATATAACAACCTGGCAAAAGTACAATATCTCGGCTCTCGCCTACGAGTATTTTGACTTTGA
>JALXCE010000294.1 GCA_026991055.1 Caldifarciminota bacterium
TGGTTGTGACCGTTAAATACTACGGGAACGTGATACTGCGAGAGTATGCTGCACCAGGCATTCCTCACGCTATAGCTTGATCCGTGTCCACCCGCACTGTAAGGGGGCCTGTGGAAGTAAACAATGATCCAGTTTGATGAATCCTGTGTAGCATTAATGAGTTCCTGAGTCAGAAAAGGTCTCTGAGCATACAGATTTGATTCTGTGTTTAGAGCAATGAAGTAAAGGTTGCCGTATTTAAAAGAGTAATACTCCTCGTTGCCGGGAAGGTAAAACAGGTCAAGGTAGTTTGAAATAGGTGTGTCATGGTTACCTATGCAGGGCATTATTGGGGCATTGTGGAGCATTTCACCTTCTATATCGAAAAATGCGTACCAATCGCTCATGGAGCTACCGTCCGGAACAAGGTCACCAGTATTAATAACAAATTGAGGGTCTTCCTGCGCTATGGCATGCACAACAGTGCGGTGAGGTGAGCCGTTGGAGCGGGTATCACCATAAATCACAAAGTTTATGCTATCCGCACCTGTCGGGGCAGTGTGTAAGTGATAAACAGGAGTGGTGAAGCTGTTTCCAATTATTTTGTAGTAATACACGCTATTTGGGGTTAGTCCGGTAAGCTTGATGGAATGAATGCTTGTCTGGGTTGTATCAACGATAGTATCGGTTAGAGAGCCAATGCCATAAGCAACTACACTCGACTCTGCCTGGTATGTTCTCCAGTTAATTCTGATTGTGGTTGTGGTGGAATCATCCCAGTTCATATAGGGTCCAATTCTGAGTTGCGAAATTAAAAGTAAAATCAAGAGTTTCATAAAAGTACCTCCAGTTTCAAAAATCTTAAAGGTTAGAATAAGGGATGGCAATCAGAAGGTTTAACTTGATAGAGCCTAAAAAGCCCATGCGTTTCAATCTTTCCCCGAAATCTCAAAATATAATCCCCACAACAGACAAAGCCTTTAGGTAGAGATAAAATGGGATTTCCCTTTTGATGATTCAAATTTTACAGTCAAACGCAGAGAATGTTTCAATGAGCCACTCTTTGATTTCGTCTCTTACCTCGCGGAATTTCTGTAGTGCCTCGTCTCCTTCATACTGTGATGGGTCTTCGAAACCTTTGTGTAGGTATTTCCTGGCTCCTGGAAAAAATGGACAGCTTTCTTTTGCCTGGTCACAGACAGTTACAACGTAGTCAAATTCCCATCCCCTGAATTCTTCGACACTTTTAGAGCGATGGTGAGAGATATCTATTCCAATTTCTGCCATAACTTTTATAGCTAAGGGATTTACCCTTGTGGCCACAGTTCCCGCAGAATAGCTCTCAAACTTATCGCCAAATAGTGCTTTCATCAGCCCCTCAGCCATCTGTGACCTCGCAGAATTATGAGTGCAGATAAAAAGAATCTTTCCCATGAGATTTTATGGTAAAGGCCCCAGCCGAAATTTCAAAGGAACATATTTCCAATTCGATGTAATTGCTGTTTGGTTTCCCCAGGTAAAACTGATGGAAGGATTTTTTGCTACAATAATTTTTCCTCTCCCCGCATAAATACTTTGCGGGGGGCTCAGGTGGAGCGCTACGTCTTGAACTTTTATAAAATTTTAAGCGGTATGCCCTCTCCCTTGCCCTCCTCCGCGCAAAGCGCTGGGGAGGGATGTGTTCTGATATTGCGGGGGTGAGAGGCAGCATCAAATTTTTAGCGTGGAAAAGACTAATTGAGTGAGCATTATGACCCTGTATTTCTATTTTTTGCCTTGCCAAAAAACTCCTCCCCCTGCATAAATTTTCTTTGCGGGGGGAGGATTCAGATGGGGGGCTACATCATCTTGAATTTTTTAAAAATTTCAAGCGGAATGCCCCCTCCCTCAAAAACTGTACTTTATCTCCACAAAGGCAAGTTTGCCCAGATGTTTGCCCATCTCGCTGAAGGGGGATGAGCCTTTTCCACCACTTAAAAACAACCCCATCACGATGTTTACCGCATCAGCGGGAGAATAAATTATCTTCGGAATGGTGAAATAATCATCGTCTGTGTAATCATAGATAATGGTTTGGTCTGCACTCCAGTTGCCCGAGGGTGAGTTATATCCAAGTGTCAGCGTTCCATAATAGATTTTCTCATGTGTCTGAAAGTTGAATTTCTCGGCAAACTTCAATAGCATCCCTGAGATAGGATCACCAAAGTCCGTGGAGTCCCTGAAATTTTTGATGTATTTGACTCCACCCTGGATGCCAAACTTTATCTTTTCGTCCAAGAATGTGCGATTGCCACCGGCAACCGCATAAAAATAAGAATTCTTCACCAGCGGGTCCTCACCATCCCTGTCCTTTGTGTCAAAATATGCCCCTTCTCCATGAATTTCCCAGCCACTCAACGTCGTCGAAAAATCGGCACCATACATCTTTATCAGGTTATAAACAGGATAAATCGCAACACCAAGGGGAGGTGGAGGTGCGAGTACTTTTGATTCAAAATCAGGGTCTCTGTCGTAAATACTGAGGTAAGTTGCCGAGAATTCAAAGTTTGTCAGAAACCCATGTAACCTCAATCCATACTGGGTGTACTTTGCATCTTTCCCAGGCTTCACCGCTCTCGTGGGGTCAAATTCAATAACCACACCTGGTGTCTCAACTCGAAAAGCTGGCATGGGGTACTTATTGGGTGTAAAGGCAGGGAATAGATAGACAGAAAAGATGAAATTGGAAAAATTAACATCAAGGTTGACCTCTTCAACCCCCTTTTTAAATTCCTCCATATCGGAGTGAAGAGTTGTGTAATCCC
Organism: Caldifarciminota bacterium; assembly: GCA_026991055.1. Classification (GTDB taxonomy): domain Bacteria; phylum Hydrothermota; class Hydrothermia; order B15-G9; family WFZT01; genus WFZT01. Next base: position 2,784 of record JALXCE010000294.1, read on the forward strand.
GCGGAGTGATCACGTCAGTGGGGTTGAGCCAGTCCGCTGTCCCAATACTCACGATCTTCTTACCAGCAGTCAAATCAAACATGCCCTTTTCTATTGAAAAGTATCCTTCTATGGGCTCCATGGTAAGCGTGTCTTTAATCCGATCATAGCCAAAGTCAAATGCTCCATACCCCTCTACGTTGCCACTCTGGAAGGAGACTTTCAGCTGCATTGACGTAGCAAGTTTTTCGTAAGTTTCGATGGTATCAATTCTTCCATACCCCTCAAACCTAAGGTACCCCCCAAGGGGGAAGTTTGCTATAAGCAAAAATGCTAACAAATTCATTTTACTCCCTCCCTATCTCAGCGCGCTCAAAGAAAACATCCTGTCAGGAATCCCGATGTTTACTTCAATCTTTTCAAATTTCATCACGGATTTCCTCTTCGTGTGGAGTTTGGTCGCTGTCATCTCCGTCTCAAACCAGATACCCTCAATTTTTTCCATTTTATTTGTCTCGATCCTTTTGAAAAGCTCACCGCTGCGATCATAGCAGTCGGTTCTTACGACCATGAAGTTATCCTTCCTCACCCATTTGACCATTTTTGAGTAGCCGGACTTCTTCACAACTTTCTTATTTTTCGCTGTGGCCTCAATCACCCAGCAGGGGTTGTCGTTATAGTCTTCTTCTCTGACAAGTTTGTAATTCCAGTCCTCGTATTCTCCACCACCGATGTCGTAATTTGAGAAATCAGAGCCCATAAATGGGCCTGCCTTGCCAGATGCTGCTATTCTTTTTGCCTTTCTTATTGCAGGAATGTAAATCCACATGTCGTCTTCGCGGTTCTTGTGCTCGTGGAGCAGGAATTTGGTGCCCTTTATGTCCGCTGGCTCGAGGAAGAGAATCAGCATCTTCGTTTCATCAGTTTTGGGATTGGTTTTGGACCAGCTTTCCATCTTTCTGATCCTTCTCTGGCCGGAGGGGCTGATGATTTCAAGTGTCATAAACGCGTGCATGTCCTTCCATTTTGGTCTGTGATGCACTCTCCACATAATATCCGATGCCTTCTGGCCAAAAAGCATGGACGCAAACAAAATTCCTGGTATTACAAGGTTTCTAACCTTCATGGCTTTCACCTCCAAAGCCTGGTTTTAAGATGTTTACAACTGCAGGCAAAATTACAAGTGCTCCTATGGCACTTAAAATCATTGTTATTGCCACAAGGAGACCAAGCCTTTTTATTCCAATGAAAACCGATAATGTGAGCACAAGGAAACCAAGTGTGACCGAAAGTGCGTTGTAAATAATGGCCTTACCCACTGTGGCAGTGGAGCGCTCGATGGCAACAGAAGTATCACGGGTTTCCGGATAGAATATGCGATAACGGTTGATGTAGTGCACAGCATAATCAATGCCGATCCCAATTGCAATGGATGCCACGATAGCAGTTGCATGGGTAAGGGAAATTCCGGCAAATCCCATGATTCCAAAGTTGAGGATAACAACCACAAAGAGTGGGATGATGGAGAGAATACCGGCCTTAAACGACCTCAATACAATGGCTGTAATGATCAAAACAAGGATAAAGGCAGAAATTACACTGGCTATCTGCCCCTTTACTACAAGGGCATCCATGAGGATGAAGAGCCGTGATAATCCGGTTACCGTGGCTTTTATCCCTGTGCCCTTTAATTTCTCCTCCTTATATTTGTCAATTGCTGCGACAATCTTTTTGAGCTCTCCCGTGTCGGAAGTTTTGATAAAAATGGTCATGTTGAGCACGTTGTAATCAGGGTTCACAAGGGCATCAAAGTCTGAAGGGTCACCTGACATGCTGTAGAGAAAGATTTCCTGTGAAACGAGCTCGCGGGAGTCCGGGATTTTGTAATATTCGGGCTTGTCGGCAAACAACCCCTGATTCAGACGTTTAATCATGTCAGTCAGAGACATTGCCCCACCGACGTAGGGAAGTTTTTTAACATACTGCTCGAATTCGTCAACAATTCTCAGATTTTTCGGGTTTTTGAAGGCTCCTTTTCCTTTTGCCTCAAAGATAATGTTTAACGGTGTGGTGCCCACAAATTCACGATTAATCCATTCATCTGCGATACGGATGGGGCTGTCTTTGGGGAAATTTTTTATCTCGTTGGATTCACTCTTGATTTTGGGAATGCCGATGGCCCCGACAAACATTAGAATTATTGAAATTGCGATGATGAGTTTATCCCTCTTGGTGGTGAATCTCCCGAGTCTTTTCAGGATCTCGCTTTCGGGGCTTTGAGTGGGCTTGACTTTTGGTTTCTTTAAAATAGCAAGAAAGGCTGGAACCATGAAAATGGAGATGAAAAGCACGATAAATACACCGATTCCGTTCATGAGGCCGAAGGTTCGGATGGTTTTAATCTGCGAAGTTACAAGGGAAATGAAACCAGCCACCGTGGTCAATCCGGCAATGATAACGGCATTACCCCGCTTGATGAAAACATTATAGACGGCCTCTTTTCGGTCGTATCCAGCGAGAATTTCCTCGTTGAATTGGTGGATGAGATGGATTCCGTAGGCTGTTCCAATGGCAACAAGTAGCATGGGCAGAAGGGATGTCTCAAGACTCAGGGGGATGCCAAGCAGACCCTGCAGGCCCATTACCCATGTCGATGCGAGCAAAACAGTGAGAACGGGCAGGAAAACCCCTCTAAGAGAGCGGAAGCTGAAGAATAGGACCACCATTGCGACAAGAATGGAGATGGGGAATAGCTTTCTGATATCTCCTGTCACATGCTCGGCTATCATTGCCTCCACAACAGGTTTGCCCGAAATATAAAATTTTTCCGGTCCCTCGTAGGGTTTGACTATCTTTTGAATCCTTTTATAGATTGCCAGAACCTCATCCTGCGATAGGCTGTCTTTGAGAATTACCAGAATAGCCGTTGAATGTCCGCTCTTGCCGATGAGCATTCCCTCATACATGACGTCGTGATCAACCAATTGAGCCACTCTCCGGCAATCTTCCGGGGTAGAGGGTCGATCTTCCATCAAAGGTATTACTTCAAATCCCTCTTCTGTTCCCTTAATTTTTGAAGCCGTGGCAAAGGATAGGACCTTTTTAACCCCTTTTAGAGACTCGAGGGTGTCGGAAAGGTCCCAGATTTTCTGGAGAGTCCGGAGGGAATAGATACTGTCGGATTCGATTCCGATAAACACAACGTCCCTTGATGGAAAAAGCTCCTTCATCCTGTTGTAGGCCTGCACCTCGGGATAGTGAGAGGGTAGTCCTGCTTCCATTCGGGTCTCTACCCTTATATTTTTCATAAAATAGCCAAGAAACAGGGTTATAACAAGCAAGCCCAGAAGGGTCCACCAGGGATGATTTGAAACAAATTTACCGAGTTTTTTCATATTTATCCTCCACGTTTTATTCCGTATAGAAAAATTTCAATGGTGAGGTTTTTTAATTTTTCGAGGTCCTTGATGCCGGGTTTCATAATAAGCAATCCATGCATGAGCCCGGCAAGTGAGAAAATTAAATCTTCTGTGTCAATGTCTTTGAAAGTGCCCTCCTGTTTCCCCTTCTCGAAAATCTCCTGCAGAATTTCCATCTCCTGGTAGTGGGTTGATACGAATTTATCTCTGTTTTCAGGTGAGATTTTGCCAAGAACATACCCACTGTAGATGGAGTTCAGGAGCTTAAAAAATTTGATATTTTTGGCATAAAAGTCATACTCGGTTTCAATGAAAGAGATTAGCTGTTTTTCCGGTGGGTCATCTGGGTCTATATTTTTTCTAAGTTTCTCGTTGAGCTTTGACATACCGTCTCTAAGCACGGAGACGAAAATATCTTCTTTGGAATCGAAGTAGAAATAGAGGAGTCCCTTTGAAAGTCGAGCAGCATCAGCTATTTCATCGGTGGTTGTATCCTCAAATCCTTTCTCAGAGAAGAGCTCGAGAGCGGCCTTGATAATGGCCCTAATCCTTCTCTGTCTTTCCTTTTCTCTTCTTTTGCTTGACTTTGTAGTCAAATTTCGACTCATAAGTCAATTATAAAAAGCTGATGAATACTTGTCAAGAGGGTTTTATTTGCCGGAAAAATGCCAGAAAAATTTTTAAAGTCAATACGAGTTTAGGCTGGGAATGCGTTGATTTTTCTGCTAAAAAGGTATTTCTGGGATTTTTAAGTGTTACGGTAGCTAAGGTTCCCGGCAATCTGGTGAAATTCCTCGATGGTGGTTTTAATATATTGTTTAATAACCCCATAGGAGGTGTTATGTTATGAATGGAATTTACATTGCAATGGCAACGCCGTTTAACAAAGCTGGTTCCCTGAACCTCGAAGCACACAAAAGAAACATTGAAAAATGGAACAAGACAGAGATAAAAGGATATCTTGTCCTTGGCTCGACCGGAGAAGGGGTTCATCTCTCCTACGAGGAAAAATTAAGACTTGTGGAGGCCACACTTGAAGCAAAATCATGGGATAAAAAGGTGTTTGCCGGAACAGGCCTTTTCTCAACCGAGGAGACTGTAAAATTTACGAACGAAGTTACTAAACTTGGAGTAGATTTTGCTCTGGTCATAACCCCTTTCTTTTTCAAAAGTTTTATGACCAGGAAGGCACTTCTGGAGCATTACAGGAGAGTGGCTGATGCTGCAAAAATCCCGGTTTTTATATACAATGTACCTCAATATACTGGAGTTTCCTTCCCGCTTGAAATTCTGCCCGAGCTCGCGGGGCATGAAAACATTGCCGGAATGAAGGACTCATCGGGTAATATTTACTATGACGCAAGGATTTTAGAGATGAAACTGCCGGATTTTTTGTTCTTCGTGGGTAATTTCACAGCTCTTTATCAGAATGCTCTGCTTGGTGCAAACGGGGGAATCCTTGCGGTTGCTAACGTTGCACCATCTGAGGTGAGTAAGTTATATGAATTGGCCAGAAAGGGAGATGCAAAGGGTGCAGGTGAAATTTATCTCAGGCTTGCAGATGTCAACGCCATCCTTGTGGGCAAAATGGGGCCTGCAGGTGTGAAATACGCAATGGACCTCCTTGGCTACGAGGGACTCTACCCAAGACCACCCCTCCAGCCCTTGACTGAAGAAGAGAAGCACAAAGTGGAAGAACTTTTGAAAACCAAAGGCCTACTCTGAGGAGTTCTGATTTGGGGTGAAGGGAGATGTGAAATTTCCAGAAATTATACCACCCGTTTTCTCATCCTGTTGGTTTTCAAATACTTTGATAAGGCCAAAGTCTCTCTCCCTCCTTAGGGAGAAGGATAGAAATTTTTGTCTTGGGCTTCCCTTTGTCTTGCAGCATTGAGAAGGACGGTAAACAAGGACCACCTAAAATTTCATTTTCCGAACAGATTTCCTCTCGCTGCGTTAATTGCAGAGAGTATACCCCCTCCCATTCTCCCCACTTGTTTCTCAAGCGAGGAAGGGAAGTGTCTTTGGTTTCAAACCATCAGGCAGAGCCTACGGTATAGAGGAAAATTTCAGGGGCGGTAGACAATGAGTGGAGTGAGGAAAAGATGTTAAAAATTAAGTAATCCAAGATTTTCCAGTTTGAACATAATAAGTATCGAAACTTCCTTCTTTTGCAGGATTTTTCAAACAAGCTCTATTATCTTGACAACTATACATTTGTATAGTATATTTTGAGCATGGTGAGGTTGACTGAGAGGCAAAAAGAGATACTCGGATTCATCGAAGAGTATGTGAGGGAGCACGGGGTTGCTCCATCCATCCGCGATATTGCCGCTCGATTCGGCATCCAGGTCAGGGCAGTGGCAGACCACCTGAAAGCCCTTGAGAGAAAAGGTTACATTGAGAGACTCCCGGGAAGAAGCAGAGGTATTATCCTGAAAAAGAGCCCCAATTCCATTCCCCTTCTTGGATTCATTCCCGCAGGCAAGTTAACCCTCACAGACGAAGTTTTCGACGAATATCTATCTATTGACCCTTCTCTTTTCGGTACCGGTGAAATCTTTGCCCTCAGGGTGAGGGGAGACAGTATGATCGGAGACCATATCGTTGACGGGGACATTGTGTTTGTAAGACGGCAGGACTCGGTGAAAAACGGTGAGATTGCAGCGGTTCTGGTTGACGGTGAGGTAACATTAAAAAAAGTCTATTTCAAGAAGGGGAAAATTATCCTGCAGCCCTCAAATCCTGAGATGAAGCCCATCGAGGTGGACGATGCAAAAATCTTAGGTGTGTTTGTGGGCCTGTTGAGGAGGTAAGCCATGAGAAACCTTCTGGTATCCGGCCCTGATTACGTTTATTCCATGGCACACAGGGCTATTGTGAAGCTGGTTAAAAATGAACTTGTCCCCTACGTGGTCGATTGTGCCAATACCCTTGATGTTTACTTTCTAATCCGGGAGGCTGAGCAAAATGGTCTTCCTTCGGACTATTTTTTAAAAAGTGTAAGAATAGCGAGGGCTTTTAATCCCTATCAGATCGTTTCCATTATAAAAAAGATTCCGCGCGGAGTCCCGGGGATTATTCTTGCTCCAGTTTCCCAGCTCACAGATAAAAATGAAGGGATAAGCTACAGAGAATCACTGAAGGTACTTGGACTTATGAAAAGGGTGCTAAAGAGCAGGTCACGACTTTTATTTGTACAGCATATCCCGTCAAAGGACGGGAGGCTTCTTGATACCCTTGCAGGTTTTATTGACTTTAAAGTTTTATTGAAGGGAGGTGTTATTATGGGCAGAACCATAATGCCTTATTCCATGAGTATAGAGCTTCAGAGGGAGCGTTTGAAAAAATTTCGTCGTTCCCTCAGAAAGGAGGACAGGGAATATCTTGACGAGATTTTCAAGTATGCCAAGAAGCACGTGCAGGCAGGGAGCTATTCTGCATTCCCTGATCCTCTGATTCCCATATTCCTTTCGGCATTTATTGAGCAGGAAAAAAAGATAAAGGAGTTGGAAGAAAAGGTCAGGAAACTGGAAAATGGGCTTCTTATTTGATGTAAAAAGCGAGGGAGCCGGTTACTTTGCCATCTATGTCCTTGACGATGAAATGAAGGTGTACAGGAAGCGATTTGCCTTGCCAGTTTACATAAGGGGAGAAAATGCCCTGAGTATGGCTCGAAAGCTAAAGAAAATGGGGCTGATTTTGAAATATCAGAAAGAGAAGAAAATTGATTATCTTACCGGCAGGGAAATTGATGTACTGCGGCTTGATACTTTTCACTATGTGAAGCTCTCGAGGGTGCTCGAAAAATTTGATGGGGACGTGTTTAACACAGGGCTCCCTGAGGAGACCTATTTTATGATTCTAACGGGGCTATTCCCGTCTGCGAAGGTCGAGGGGCTCAGGGTTGTTGATTCTCCAATGGATACCACGTGGGAGTTACCAGACCTGCGGGTGATGGAGCTTGTGCCTGTGGGGCTTTCCAACGTTGCCATAGGGAGTAGAGGAGTGCATCTCCTCGTCCGGGTAGAAGGGCAGGAGATGGAGCTTGAAACCACCGATGGCAGGGAATTTTTAAAAGAGTTAAGAAAAATTGTCACGAGATACGACCCCCACGTGGTGCTTTCAGATTATGGGGACAAGCTAATTTTCCCTGTTTTGAAGCGTATGGAGCGCGCTTATGGAATAAAAGTCTTCGACGTGGAAATGGCAGCAAAGGGTGTTTCCTACGTGTCTTACGGTACAGTTTTTTACAGGGCTCCCTCTTACTATCTTCGTGGCAGGTGGCACATTGACAGGAAGAATTCTTTTATGTTTAAAGAATCGGGTCTCGAGGGTATAGTGGAGATATCGAGGATAGCGCGGATACCGGTCGAAAGACTTGCAAGGTCTGCCATTGGCACGGCTATGAGCGCGCTGGAGTATGATGCGGCCATAAGGAACAGCATTCTCATTCCTTCAAAAAAGGCACAATCAGAGGATTTCAGGACACTTGAAAACCTGCTCACATCGGATAAGGGAGGACTCATATTTACACCACCTGTCGGAGTTTTTGAAAATGTGGCCGAAATAGATTTCTCGCAGATGTATCCCACCATCATGGTGAAATTCAATATAAGTCCGGAAACTGTAAAGAGAAACGGAGAGGGCAGGGTAGTGCCCGAGACAGGATATGTGGTGGAAACGAGACGTCGGGGGATTATTCCCATGGCACTGGAGCGGGTGCTGAAAAAACGAGCTATGTATAAGAAGCTAAAACACATCTCTCGATACAACATGCGTCAGAAGGCTATAAAATGGATTCTTGTAACGTGCTTCGGGTATCTTGGATACCGCAATGCCAGGTTTGGTAAGATAGAAGCCCATGAGTCGGTTACGGCCATAGGGAGGGAATTATTACTGCGCTCGAAGGAAATTGCGGAGTCACGCGGTTTCAGGGTACTCCATGCTCTGACAGATTCGCTGTGGGTTACAAAAGAGGGGATGAGTGAGGAGGAGGTGAGGGTGCTCGTTGAGGAGATATCCAGCAAAACCGGTATAAGTATGGATGTAGAGGGGATTTACAGGTGGATAGCCTTTCCATCATCAAAGGGAATGCCCGGGATTGGTGTCCCAAACAGGTTTTTCGGTATCTTTAAAGACGGGAGGGTGAAGATAAGGGGTTTAATGCTCAGAAGGCATGATGTTCCTGGTTTTATAAAAAGGGCCCAGATGGAGTTTATAGAAAAGATTGGGGATTCGGTTGATCCGGTGGAAGTAAAAAGGATAAGGGATGAGATTTTTAATGTATATCAGAGGAAACTTCGTAGTGGTGAGATTGAAGTGAAAGAGCTTTCCATTGCAGTGAGGGTGCGAAAGAGCTGGAAGAGCTACCGCACGAAGACCAGAACATTTTATGCGCTCAAGATTTTAAGTGACTCGGGAATAGAGCTAAAGCCTGGTGAGATGCTGAGATACGTGGTAACAGATGGAATTGCAACAGGTATGCCTTATGAGGAAGGAATGGAATATAACGTGGACATAAACCATTACCTTGAGCTCCTTGAGCGCGCCCTGGAGGAGGTGGTAAATCCATTTGTGAGTGAAGCAACAGAGAAAAATGTGGGCCCCCACGCGAAGCGTGGGGGCCCACAGATGAATTATTTATTCCCCAAAATTATAAGCCTATCCGTGTAAGTTGAAACTTTTGTTTTGCTTATAGCACTTGACCTCAAAATATAAACCCCTGTTGGTAAGGGCATTGAGATATGGTGTCTTCCCGCATTAAAGTGGCCTCTCCAAACCTCTCTTCCTGCAACATCATAAAGCTCAAGCTCCGCCTTTGCACCACGCTTTGGGTGTTAGAATAATTTTGTGTAAGGAGTACAATATAATACTCCCCCAGGTTCGTAGGACCTGGGGGCAAAAATACATCATAAGGAGGTTTTACCATGACTGATTATAACATAAACCAGCATAAAGAAGAATATTCTCTGTTGGACCTACTCAAATCCAGCCCTTTGCATGTCTTCTATAACAAGGCTATCGAAGACTTTATCAACAGAATCGCTCTTAAAGAA
>JALXCE010000295.1 GCA_026991055.1 Caldifarciminota bacterium
GCCATACGGGGGCAGTTCTCACAAGCGTTACCCGTGGATAGCCCTTCTTGAAATCAAATCCATAGTTGGAGAATGTAAAAATGGAAACCCCGAACCTGCCATCACTTACATCTGCAAAACGTTTGACGGGTACCTCCCACTTCGCTCGCTGAAGGCTGGAGGTGGGCTTAAATGGTCTGAATTTGATCCCATAAGGAATGCCACAATTGGCCCCTTCTGCCTCTATATTGAAGGGGAATCCTAATTTCAGGATGGTAAAGTCCTCATGCCAATCGAGTACTATGTCTAGGTCGAGCCATTTTCTACCCTTTACATTTGTAATGATAATCATACCGCGCGAATCCTGGCCGAGCTTGTAGGAGTAGCGATACACAATCCTGTTTTGCTCCTTGTGTACATTCAGATTAACAAATTCCACGGGCAGGGGGTTAAGTTCATACTCAGGATCAATATTCCATGTCCAGGCTCCTTTGTGCTCATCCCGGAAAAGCTCAAACTCAAGAGGTGCCCGGAGAAGCTCGCGACCACGGTATAAAATCGAATGAATTTTCCATTCCTTGAAACCGAGCTCAAAGTCAAAGTCGGATGGTGGTTCAACGGGCTCGCCTTTACTGACGGATAGAGGAGGGACTTTTACGTATTTCAATTTACCACCAATTTTCACAGGCTCAGTGCGCTCCCAGGGGAGATAGTTGAGTACCCCCATTCTTCCGCCTCTCAAGTGACCGATGGCCTGTTTTTCGATAAACTTGAAGCTGTCGAGAGCCTCTTTCAATTCTTCAACTGATTCGTCATACGCTTCCCGCGAATCAGTCCCACAGGCGATATCATGGAACTGATTGATTAAAAGCTTTTTCCATGCAGCATCGAGCTCATCCTGAAAGTCCGTTATTCCTGCCATGGCAAGCACTGTCTCCGCCCTGTATGCTGCAATCTCGCTCTTTTTGAGAAGGTCTTTGACCTCTCTGCCGCGGCTGTAAATTCCTCTGTGGGTTTCAAGATAAATCTCGTCATTCCAGACAGGAAGTAAATCGCGGAATCTTTCCCATAGCTCATCAAAGTATTCCTTTGCACCTCCACCCGTGAATCTTCCTGTGGCAATGGCCTTTTTACTCACTGTTGCTTGCTCGAGGGTCGGGCCCCCGCCACCATCACTCTCCCCAAAGAGAATCATAGCTGGGGGCTCAGCCTCAGGGACCTCCTCCCTTTCTTCAAATTCAAATGAATCGTCAAAAACTTTACCCGCAAGCTCGGGGTCAAGAGGATTGTGGATGATGTAATCTTCGCAGAAGCTGTCAAACTCGGCAAAGCATTTGCCAAGCCCGTACTGGCATAATCTCGCATGCTGGACGATTACCTCTGAGCCGTCCGGTGCCCTCCACCTGAAAACGTCGAATGGGAACCGGTTGGTGTCAAACCACGTGAGCTTTGCCGTCATCATCGCCTTTATGCCAAATTTTTTGTATATCATCGGCAATGTCCAGGGATAGCCAAAGGAATCCAGAAGCCAGTCGACACTAACCTTCGTGCCAAACTCTTCCTTCCAGAATTTGAGGCCATATTCAATCTGTCTGACCAACGATTCTCCTGAAGGAATATTGACATCTGGCTCCACCCACATTGCCCCAACTGGCTCGAAAAACTTCTCCTTTGTAGCCTTCTTTAGCGTGGAAAATGTTTTGGGATAATCGTGTTTGATCCAGTTTATCATACCCGGTGAGCTCTGAACAAATGGAAACTCGGGGAATCTCTGGGCGATCTCTATGCCGCGCGAAACGGTTCGAGCTATCTTCTTCCTCGTTTCTGACTTTGTCCATAGCCATGCGACATCTATGTGAGATTGGGAGATGAGCCTGATTATAGGGGTACGAGGCACACCCTTCAGCATATATTTAAGCCTTCTCTCTGCCCATCTCTCAAGCTCTTTTAGGTAACCATCGGGATAAATGACCAAAGAGGCCTTTATGACCTCACCTTCAACCTCTACCTCGACAAAATGTCTTCTCCCGGGCTCAATGGCCTGATAGCCCGCAGTGCCATCAATGACTGCTCCAGTCAAGTTTCCATCTATCAAGAGGATACCCGAACTCTTTGAAACCACCCCAATTTCAAGCTCTGCGTGTTCAGCCTTCGGAACCTCAATATCAGCAGCCCATCTACCTACACCTATTTTTTCCATTGTTATAGGCTTCACATCTCCTGCACAGTAAAAACTCCTCGTTTTGAAAAAATTCTCCACGAACTTTTCTTTAAATTCAGGTAGCTTTCTGACCAATACTCCTGCAAGGAGCCCCATATCAGGCTCGGCCTGAAGACCGATAATTTCCAACTCTTTAAAAGCAAATCCCACGGGCACAGCCTGAATCCAGAGCCCTCGATACTGCATCTCACCAAAGAGGGCAAAGTGTCTATTAATAGGAGATATGGGTAGTTTTCGGTATTTATCATCAAATCTCACAAGGAGCCGCGCCTGATGGGAAAGGGGCCAGCCTCCGTTGGCACCGATAACTACAAAGTATTCAAATCTCTCTTTCTTGGGGAGCTCAACTTTCCAGGGAATCCTTATCCCGATATCGTCAACTGTGGGCATCTTCCCCACGTCCCAGGCACTCACTATATCCTCGGGGATATGGAAGATGATGCCATGGATGTTAAATATACGCCCCTGATTTATAGGATAAAAATCTTTAAGCGACATGCATTTAATTTTTATCCAAATTCCCCGTCAGAGCAACAGGATTATGGATGAACTGCTCTTTTTGGAAACGGTATGTGTATTTCCTTTCGACATATTCAGTTCTAACTCATTGGCGAGAAAAATTGTCGGCTTTTGAAGGAAATTCCTCTCGAAAGTTTTGTCCTATACCTACAAAGTGAGTGAAGGAGACCATTAAGTGTTGAACATTTCCGAATACACCCCAATCGTTGCTGAGCTTGTTCGAAAAATTTCAAAACCTTTAATTTTTAATGAAAAATTTGCCCCCCACCTTATTCCTCCCCCCACGCACAGAGTGCGTGGGGGGAGGATAGGAGGGGGAATTTTCGAATGAGCTTAATCGTTGCTTGACATTATAAATTCGCGAATTTATATTAAAGGTTGAGTTTTCCGCCATGAAAAGAGTGAAATACGATATAAAAATCATACCACAGGATTCCCATTCTTTACCACGTGAAATCAAGCTTACAACAGCCAAAATCAAGCTATTTCTCGCAGGTCTTGTCCTGTTGTTTGGTGCTGTTAGCTATGCTGCTTACAGATACGTAAAGTTTGAGGTAGATTACCATAAACAGGTTAAGCTTGAGGCGGAGAATGCGAAGCTCAAGCAGGCACTTAATGACATGAAGACAAAGGTGGCCATGATCCAGCACAGGATTGATTCTATTTACGAATGGGACAATAAGCTCAGGACCGTGGCAGAACTCCCTCTCATTCCACCTGCCCAGAAACAGATGGGTATCGGTGGTAATCTGGATATCCCAAAGGACACACTCGATAAAGAACTTTTCAATATTGATACCGAGTTAAACAGGATGCTCAAATATTCCGATTTTGAGCTGAAGAGCCTATCCCGCATTCACACCAAGCTTGCCCGGGACGAGAGATTGAGAAGGCATACCCCTTCTATTTATCCGACAAGTGGAATCCTAACATCCCCATTTGGTTTCAGACGCGACCCCTTCACAGGTAAGATCAAGCATCATGATGGAATAGATATTTCTGCACCTGTTGGCACACCAATTGTGGCGCCTGCGGATGGCATAGTTAAAACCGTCAGATGGGTTCGAGGTTACGGATTGATGATCGAGATTGACCACGGTTATGGAGTTACCACAAGGTATGGCCATTGTAGCCGGGCGGCCGTGCGACAGGGCCAGTTTGTCCGGAGAGGCCAGATCATAGGCTATGTAGGGAATACAGGCCGCTCAACTGGCCCTCACCTCCATTATGAAGTTCGCGTCATGGGGAGGCCCGTTAACCCTATTAAATACATAATCCCTGATACCGCTCTGTACGATTAATATGTCAAAGAAACTTCTTCCCCTTCTTTTATTGAGTTTCAGCTTCCTTTTCCCTCAATACTACAACTTTGGCAAAAACAAAGTACAGTATAAGAATTTCCACTGGAAGGTGCTGGAAACCAGACACTTTAAAATTTACAACTACGAGGGAGAGGAGCAGCTCGCCAGGTTTGCAGGAGCTGTTCTGGAAGAATATTTCAAAAAATACCAGAGCATCCTTAAAGTCAATATAGAGGATAAAACTCCTGTTATCATTTACAGATGCCAGAACGATTTTGAGCAGACCAATGTAATTCTCAGTTTGATAGAGGAAGGAGTTGGTGGATTCACTGAGGTCTTTAAAAATCGAGTTGTGGTTCCATTTACAGGCTCTTATGATGATTTTCGTCACGTGCTCGCCCATGAGCTTGTGCACGTTTTTCAGTACAACATTCTTTTTAAAGGTATGAAAAGCCCTATTTCGACAGCTTCATCCTTTCGCATACCCTTATGGGTAATGGAGGGTATGGCCGAATATCTCTCTCAGGGATGGGATAAAGAAGCGGATATATACATCAAAGACCTTGTGATTAACGATAAAATTCTGACCATCGAGAAACTGAGCAATGTGTACGGATATATTGACTACAAAGAAGGACAGGCGATTTACAGATTCATAAATGATATGTTTGGCCAGAAAAAGATAGGCCAGTTCTTCCACTCTATAAAATTCAATGGAAGTCTCGAAAGTGCCGTTAAAAAGACCTTTAATATGCCACTAAAGGAATTCGATCGGCAGTTTATGCTTTATTTGAAGAAGCTTTACTATCCTGACGTGAAAAATATCGAAATCCCCTGGAGGGGTAAGCAGATCACCCATCACGAGGATGAGGGGAGCTATTTTAACATCGCTTCAACAATCTCTCCTGATGGGAGCCTGGTTGCTGCGGTGTCTGATAGGGGAGGCTATTCGAGCATTTACCTCTATTCAGTCGCAACCGGTAGGAAGATCAAGAAGCTTCTTACGGCTGAGAAAACACCTTCCCTTGAAAACATTCATCTTCTAAAGCCAGGCCTCGATTTTTCACCGGATGGCACCAGAATTGTATTTTCAGCCCGTTCTACAAAGGGCGATGTCATCCACATCCTGAATGTTTACAGCAAAAAGATAGTGAGAACCATTAAAACAGGACTCGATGCCATTTATAAACCCAGATGGTCACCGGACGGAAAAAAACTTGTTTTTACAGGACTGATGGATGGCAAGTCTGATATCTACGTTTATGACCTCACAAGTGATAGAATGGAGAAATTAATGGACGATAGGTTTGACGACCATGACCCGGATTTCTCGCCCGACGGGCAGAAAATAATCTTTGTATCTGACAGAAACAATATATCTGATAGCACCAACTTTTACTACGGCAGCTATGCCGTTTTTGTGTACCATGATGGGAAAATTTCTAAATTAACGCCCTACTATGGGAATATATCCTCCCCTCAATTTGTAAACGATACGCTCATAACATTTGTTGCCAATTATAATAATTCCTTTAACCTCGTTTTGTACAACTTGAAAAACGGCCAGACCCAGCTTGTCACAGATTACATAACCGGGATCAAAACACCGGACTGGTCCAAAAAACACGACAAGCTCACCTTCTCTCTTTTGTGGAACAACGGGTGGGATATATTTGTATTAAAAGACCCTCTCGATTCTCTTGAATCTGTTACATTGAGCGAAGTACCGTTTAAAAAAGTAGATTTGAGCACGGTAAACTCTGCCGAAGAGGAAAATTACAAGGTCTATTTTACCGCTGACTGGATCACCGGTGTTGTGCAGTATTCAACAGGATTTGGCCTAAACGGTATGTTTGCCATTTCTATATCCGATGAGCTCGGGGACAACAGGTTTATTTTCTACTCAGACCTTACAAAAGACATTTCCAACTCAGATTTTGAGCTTGACTATCTCTATCTTCCCAAAAGAACTGATCTCGGCCTCTCTTTTTACCAGTACTGGAGCTATTCGGTGATTTCAAACTCGGAGTTTTATATTTTCAAGACAAACGGATTGATGGGGCAAATTCAGTATCCATTTGACAAGTTTAAAAGATTGGAAGCCGGGCTGGGGTTGGAAAGAATCTACTATTATCACTACCTTTATCCCTACGATTACCCTGTTGACTGGGGAACTATCTGGCCACTCAGTGCTTATCTTGGTTTTACATTTGATAACGCACTTTACACTTACCTTGGACCACTTTCAGGCACCAGATATCATCTGGAATACGATAATGTTTACCACAAAACTCAGGGTTACCAGCTTGC
Organism: Caldifarciminota bacterium; assembly: GCA_026991055.1. Lineage (GTDB taxonomy): Bacteria > Hydrothermota > Hydrothermia > B15-G9 > WFZT01 > WFZT01. The sequence continues at coordinate 6,331 of JALXCE010000295.1, forward strand.
CTTTCTGGACTTCAGAAATTACTTGAGAATTACCCGAAGGTCAACTTTCGCCACGAGGGTCGTTTATGGAGCATCTTCTGGAAAGAATCCTCTTTACTTTTACCTTGGAGGGCCCGGGACACTGCGCGGGTACGATTACTATAGCTTTTACGGAACGCACGTTTTCCTCACTAACTTTGAGCTGAGAGTGCCTTTTATAGATGTGCTAAAAATGTCATTTCCACTGCCTATTGAGCTCGATATGATCAGGGGGGCCCTGTTTATGGACTTTGGAGCTGCGTGGCAGAATTCGAAGCAATTCCAGCCCTTCACAAGTGATGAGGGGGGCTTTAAACTAAACGACCTTAAAGCCGATATCGGCTTCAGCATAAGGCTTAATCTCGGTATAGGCACGTTGATGTACAACGTCGCAAGACCTACAGATTTAAGGAGCTTTACAGGAGGCTGGCTCCAGACTTTAACAATAGGACAGGAATTTTAAAAAGGAGAGGAGATATGAAAAAACTAAGTCTAATTTTTATAATGGCAGCTCCATTAATGGCGCAGCAACAGCAGAGTGGCGGTGACCTGATGAAGGCCCTTTTACCACTCATCTTCATTTTTGTGATCTTTTACCTTCTTCTCATTTATCCACAGTCGAGGGCGGAGAAAAAGAGAAAGGCTATGCTAAACGCCCTTAAAAAGGGTGATCGCGTGATCACCAGCGGCGGAATAATCGGAACAGTGCAAAAAATTGACAACAACGTAGTTAGCCTTAAAGTAGCACAAAACACTGTGATAAAGGTGGATAAGTCAGCCATCAGAGGTGTTTTAAATCCTGAAACCGAAGAAAAGAAGAAGCCCGATGAGAAGAAATGAGTGAGAAGAAAGACGTTTTACCCATTAGAATCCTGGGAGATAAGGTCCTTCGGGAAAAGGCCAGTCCCATCGAAGACCTCAATGATGAAATTATCAAGCTGGCCAGAAAGATGGAAGTTACCATGAAGATGGCCAATGGTATTGGCCTTGCCGCTCCTCAGGTCGGGAAATCCATCCGTTTATTTGTGGTGGATGCTGAATACCTCGAAATTGCCAAAAAGCCCATGGTTTTTATAAACCCGCAGATTGTCGAAACCTACGGAGAGAGTGAATTTGAAGAAGGGTGCCTTTCAATTCCTGGACTGTATGCCAATGTGACGAGACCCAGGAAAATTGTTGTGAAGACCCTGATCCTGAGGCGAAAAAAGCTCGTAGAAAGGGAATTTGAGGCAGATGAGCTCTTTGCGAGAGTGATTCAACATGAGCTTGACCACCTCGATGGTGTGCTTTTCATTGATCATCTCCCGCCAGAGGAACGGGTAGAACTTCTAAGAGAATGGAGTCAACAGCGTCATTCCATGGGCTGAACCTCATCTTTTTTGGCTCCGGTGACTTTGCAACCCTCGTTTTCAAGGAGCTTCTGTCACACGGCTTGCCTTTTAAGGCCGTGGTCACACTCCCTCCACGACCCAAAGGCAGGGGAAGAAAGTTAAAGGACCCGGAAGTTAAAATAATTGCCAGAGATGCGGGTATTGATGTCTTCCAGCCAGAGAATCCAAACGATGAAGCTTTTATTGATACTCTCAAAAGATATAGACCCCATTTTATAATTCTCGCAGATTACGGGAAGATTTTAAGAAAAAATCTGCTTGAATTACCTGAAATATATCCGCTAAACATCCATCCATCGCTTTTGCCCAGGTACCGCGGTGCCGCACCCATTGAGCGTGCCATGATGGATTGCCAGAAAGAAACAGGGGTAAGCCTGATGGTGATGGACGAGGGACTTGATACCGGTCCCATCATCTCCCAGGAAAGGGTCAAAATTGGAGATACGGAGATTAAGACGGAACTTATGGAGAGACTTGCCAGGGGTGGCGCTCATCTTGCTCTCTCCAGTATACCGCGGATATTAAGTGGAGAGCTGAAACCGGTGCCCCAGTCCGGTGAGCCAAGCTATGCAAAAAAGATTACACGCGAAGAGCTCTGGCTCAGCTGGGATAATAAAGCAGAAAAAATAAAGTGTAAGATAAATGCACTCTCCACCAAGCCCGGTGCGAAGGCTCAATTTGGTCCTCTGATGGTGAAGCTTATCAGGGCAAAGGTGGCAGAAGAGCAGGGGGGAGAGCCAGGCAAAATACACGTCTCAGGGGATAGACTGCTTGTAGAGGCCCTCGATTTTATGGTTGAAATACTCGAAATACAGCCTCAGGGGAAAAGAATTATGAAGGCGGAGGAATTTCTAAGGGGCTACCGTAAGAAAATTCTTTGAACGTTCCCTCTGCCCAAATTACCATTTAAGCAATGAAAAAGGGTTACGAAATAATAATCGTGTCCAAAAATAAGGTCATTAACCGTTTCATCCCCTCATGGTTGATGAAACTTTTTATTGTCACCGGGATAATCGTTCTCATCATTGTTGGTGCCGCTTTTTACACTCACTACAGATATGTCAAAACAGAGCGGAGATTGCACGCCTTAATTAATGAAAACAAAAGGCTCAAGGAAGAGAATGAAAAGGTGGTGGTTCTCGAGAAAAAACTGGAGGAACTGTCACAATTTCGGAAGAAGGTGGAAAACATGCTTGGTGTGCACAACGCGCCACCGCCCTTTGATATCGAAAAGCTGGCCTCAAAGATTAACTCAAAACCTTCAAAGAAAGCGCAAAAACCTAACACAGTGGATGTTAAGGCTACAAATCCTGTCGAGCAGGAAATCATTAAGGCTGAGAAAGCAAATGTTTACACTCCTTATGGAATGCCCGTAAAAGGCTACATTACGAGGGGCTTCACGGCCTCTCACAGAGGAGTTGACATAGCTGCCCAGACCGGAACTCCCATAATCTCGCCTGCAAATGGAATCGTTGTAAAAGTCACCTACAGCAAAAGATTTGGCAACATGGTTGTTATTTCACATGGAGACATTTATAAAACCGTTTATGGTCACCTATCTAAGGTGCTTGTCAAACCCGGTGACATCGTGAAAAAAGGCGATCTTATCGGACTTGTGGGCAATACCGGTCTCTCCACAGGTCCCCATTTACACTATGAAATCTGGAAAAATGGAAAGCCAGTTAACCCTATAAACTATCTTTCAGGATGAAAGCGTTTATTGCAAAAAAGGCATTCATAGACGGCAAATTTGTTGATAACGTAGGTTTCACAATTAATCACGGATTCCTGGAGAGAACTGAAACCCTGCCTCGTGATGCGAAAGTATTCGACGTAGTGATCCCGGGATTTATTGATGCCCACACACATCTGTGGCAGTATGGGCTTTTTATATCGAGGCCAAACTTGAAGGAAACGAAAAGCATTAAAGATGCTCTTGAATTTATTGAAGCCGTTGTAAAAAGTGGCAACTACAGGCCCCCAATAATTTTCGAAGAATTTGACCAGAGCACATGGGATGAGAAAAGATTTATAACAAAAAAAGAGCTGGATAATGTTACCGGCGACACCCCTGTGATTTTGAGGCGAGTATGTGGCCACATTGCAATTGCCAACTCAGCTGCGCTAAAGCTTTTGCCCCGAAAAACTCCGGGCGTTGATTCAAAGTCTGGCCTGCTCCTTGAGGAAGTTCCTCTGAAGATCAACGAATACTTTCCCCCAGAATTTGAGGAAATTAAACTTGCGATTCTCACAGCCCAGGAGGAGATGATAAACCTGGGGATTACTTCAGTTCACGAGTTTGGCAATGTAACGGCATTTCGCGCCTATGAAGAGCTCCGCGATGCAGGACTCCTAAAGATTCGTGTCTATTTTAATTTTTACGAAAATGACCTTGAAAACTTGATAAAACTTGGTATACGAAGTGGATTTGGTAACATGGTTTTGCGAATAGGTGGAGTTAAAATTTTCGTAGATGGCTCGGTTGGCGGAAAAACTGCTGCCTTTTTCGAAAATTACGTAGGGGAGAAACACAGTGGAAAACTTTTGAAGACACGTGAAGAACTTGAGAATCTTATCAAAAGAGCTCAGGAAAATGGCATTCAGCTCCTTATTCATGCTATCGGCACAAGGGCGATAAGAACATCTCTTGAAGCCTTTAAAAATGCCCTCGAAGGCGGGAACTACTTAAGGCACAGGATCGAGCATTTTGAGTTTCCAGAAGAGGTGGACCTGAAGCTTGCAAAGAGCATGGGAATTCTGGTCTCAGCCCAGCCTAATTTTGTGGAAAGATGGGGAGGGGAGAATGGAATGTACCGTGAGTATCTCGGCGATAGACTCTGGAAGCTCAATAATCCATTTAAAAAAATGCTGTCACTTGGCATAAAAGTTGCCTTCGGCTCTGATGCTATGCCACCGTCACCTCAGTACGGGATTCGAGGGGCTATCTATCACCCCATTGAGCCCATAAGTTTTAAAGAGGCTCTGCGTCTTTATACAACTGCCGGTGCTTATTTTTCCTTTGAAGAGGACCTTAAGGGTGACCTGAAAGACGACTATGTTGCGGACTTTGTGGTCATTGATAGGGCCTCACCAGAATTCAAAATTCAGTCGGTTTTTATTAACGGTAAAATTGTCTCAGGTTGAACCCTGAGCTTTCTATAAACCTCAAGACCACGCTTTATTACTTTCACTGCCCGTGCCGGAGGATTATATTTTCCAAGCTCTTCCAATGTGAGCCATTTTAGCTCGGCGGTGTCCGATGAGGCCTTTGCTATTCCTCTTTCGTATTCAAGAAGGAAATCCACAATTACGTAGTGAAACTTGACCCTACCTTCATCGTCTCTAAAAATCTGCTCAAATACCTCAATAATTCCAATTGGTCGTGCCTGAATCTGGCACTCCTCTTTGATTTCACGAACTATAGCATCCTGAAGTCTCTCACCCAATTCTACGGCACCACCCGGTAAAGTCCAGACATCTCTCAGCGGTTCTTTCGCTCTTTTTGTGAGAAGAAACATGTTACCCTTTACAACGAGACCTCCAACAGATACGATAGGCATTTCCGGATATTCTCTTTTCATACCCAAAATTTTAATTCCATCCGAAGCAAAAGACCATAAAGATACGAGCCTGTTCGAAAATTCCCCCTCCTATCCTCCCCCCGCGCACTTCGTGCGTGGGGGGAGGAGAAAGGTGGGGCAAATTTTTTATTAGAAATTAAAGGTTTTGAAATTTTTCAATCAGGCTAAATAAAGATATTTAGACACACTCGGAAATTTAGATTTTTGATTTCCAGGAGGGATGCGTCCTTCTCTCTGTGTTAGTTTGGCCTTAACCTGTTCGAATATTTCCAAACGCAAAATGGCCCTCTCCCTGCATAAATTTGTTTGTGGGTAGAGGGGCTTCATTTAAAATTTTCATCAAAAATTCATAGATCCCTCTCTCTTAATTTGCAGGTAAAATCAGGTGGAGGCTTTTATCTTAAATTTTTCAATGGAAATGTCATTTCTCTATATCCCAAGGTAGTGGTTTGCAAGTCGGGAAAATTTATATTTCTTGCTCCACAAATCAATATCATATGATGACTTAATTTTCGACCGTATTCTCTGTGATCGAAACTGTTCGAAAATGCTCCCCTGATTATTTTGTAACTACAAGTGAATAGAGCGAGCAGAAAAGTGAGTTTAAACAAGTTTCTCCAGGCATGGTAAATTGCGAAACTCCCTCCCTTCCTCTGGAAGGGAGGGTTGGGGTGGAATGGAAAAAATTAACTTAACGAAAGTACGCAAGCACAATCAGGAATATTTTCCCCCTGGATATTTAAAGAGTGTTAAGCTTGTCAAGTCCTGAAATATGTTGACACTTAAAGGGGGAACTATCATCAGCATGATCTACCCCCTGTCTTCACCTCAAATCCCTCTATCTCTACTTCTCCACTATAAACCTCGCTCGGCGTCGCATACC
>JALXCE010000296.1 GCA_026991055.1 Caldifarciminota bacterium
AAATATCCATCCACACAGCTTTTGGAGGATACGAAATGATTTCTATACAACAGACAATTTTTCCGTTATTCCTTGCCTTTGTTTTTGTGGCAGTTTTATTTGCTAGTGGAAAGATAAATGGAGGCAACACAATGAATTCAAAATCAAAGAATGAAGAGGTGGCCATATTTGCAGGTGGTTGCTTCTGGTGCATGGAAGAAGCTTTTGAGAAGATACCCGGTGTAATCGACGCTATTTCTGGATTCACCGGCGGTCATGTTGAAAATCCTACCTATGAGATGGTTTCAACTGGCACAACTGGCCACAGGGAAGCGGTAAAGGTTATCTATGACCCAACAAAAGTATCTTATGAAAGGCTCCTCGAAGTGTACTGGAAGGACATCGATCCAACGGATGCAGGCGGCCAGTTTGTTGATAGAGGAAATCAATACAGATCCGCTATATTTTATTTAAACGATGAGCAGAAGAGGCTGGCTGAAGAGTCTAAGAGGAGAATTGAATTAGCAGGAATTTTTGATAGACCGATTGTTGTTGATATCCTGAAGGCGAAGAAATTCTATCCTGCTGAAAAATACCATCAGGGATTCTACTGCAACTATCCAGGACGCTATTATTCCTATAAAAACGCTTCTGGTAGAGAGTTTTTTGTCATCAATGTCTGGGACAGGCATCCCCATTTTAGACTTTTTCCGGAGAAGCAAAAATACTGGTTGGGCTACGTCAAGCCCGAGGATAAGGTTTTGAGAAAAATTCTTACTCCCCTGCAATACAAAGTAACTCAGGAAAATGCCACTGAGCCACCCTTTAAAAACGAGTACTGGAATAACCACGAGCCAGGAATCTATGTGGATGTTGTCTCTGGAGAGCCTCTCTTTTCATCCATAGACAAATTTGATTCTGGCTCAGGATGGCCAAGTTTTACAAGACCGCTTGAGCCCCAAAATATTGTCGAGAGGAAAGATACAAGTTTTGGAATGATAAGAATCGAGGTTCGAAGCAGGCATGCTGATTCTCATCTGGGACATCTATTCCATGATGGGCCACCCCCTACAAACCTTCGCTATTGTATAAACTCTGCCGCTCTTAGATTTATTCCCGCAGATAAGCTTGCTAAATACGGTTACATCGCCTACGAGGATTCATTCAAGAAGTAACAGTTTTTTAGGCATTAAGAGCTTATTGGAATGCTCCTTACTTTCACAAAGGCTTTGCCTGGTTAAAGAGATCATAATCGATTACTAAAAACTTCCTCTACCAGCATAATTTGTTTAAAGATCGAGGAAAGGGAACTTTCCCCTGATCCTAATTGATTGATAGTTTCTTATGAGCCAAGGTATAATTCGCAAAAAGGAGGATTAATCTATGAAACTGCTTTTACTGTTTGTACTTCTGTCTCAGGGTCACAGTGGCCAGGACAGCTTTGGATACAGATTTATCGATTCTGATACAACTGGAGGGCCTGGATTCGTCTGGATAGATGCCTCGGGTGGTGACACACTTGAGCTTGCCGATGATGACAACGCACTAATCAATCTACCTTTCATTTTCCCCTTCTACAGCCAGGCTTTGCGGGAAATTTACGTGGTCTCCAACGGTTATCTCACCTCCACCTACACCCGTGCCGCAAGTAATCTCTCCCTGCCAGTTGGAAACCTCGAAAATTTAATTTCACCCTGGTGGGATGACCTGAATCCTGTCTCATCCGGCCAAATTCTTACAAAGTACGATTCCACTCAGGATGCTTTTGTTGTGGAATGGGAGTCCGTCGCACACTATCACAGTGGTGGCCCATATACCTTCGAGGTAATTCTCTACCGTAATGGAAATATCGCATTTAGCTATCTTCATCTAAATCCCCCTCTGAATTCTTCTACCATTGGAATTCAGGGTGGCGATGGGGCAAACGGTAACTTCATCCAGTATATTTACAACGGCCAACCTTTCCTGCCACACGACAGTTTAACAGTATATTTTACAAGACCTTCAGGTGTGCAACTGATCGACGTTTATCCGTCTTCTGTAATCTCACCCTCATCACCTATCCTTGAGCATGGGACATCTCTAAGTCCCGAGCTTGAGATTGTGAATGCGAGTTCTGACACCATGAATTTTAACGTTTATTTTATTCTAACAAATTTAAGAGGAACTGACACACTCGCGTCTCAGAGCTTGGTGTTGAGCAACGTAGAACCTTTTTCAATGGACACAGTTCAATTTAACCAGGTGCAGTTAAATAGACAGGGACTTTTAAAAGTGAACTTCATAACAGATGCAGCTGGGGACGAACATCCGGACAACGACACACTCACGACCTACTGGATAGTTCCTTCATTGACCAATGATTTCGAAAGCGATAGTGGGAACTTTGTCGGAAGCGGAGGCTGGTCATGGGGAATGCCCACTATTGGCCCTAATGGAGGTCACTCTGGCTCGAGGGTATGGGGCACTTCTCTCAATTCAAATTATCCTAATTCTGCTGATATGTGGCTTATGGGAAACTTTGTGGTAGTTGATTCATTTCCAGGTTTCGCACTCTGGACGTGGTTTGACACTGAGAGGAGAATGGATGGCGGTAACGTTGTATATTCTTACGATTCGACCTGGCATCTTTTAACACCTACCGATGGCTATTCGAGTTATGTTTATGCACTTAGAGATGAAGGTTTTACAGGACAATCCAGCGGGTGGCAACCAGAAGTGTTTATTCTGAATGAAGCGAATTTAGGTGATACTGTGAAAATAGCCTTTCATTTTAAGTCCAATCGCTACAACACTGGTATTGGGTGGTTTATAGATGACTTCTCCTGCTACGGCTTATCCCCTATCACAACAGTTGGGGTGAATGAAAGCTCAATTAAAGGCAATATCAAACTTTCAAACAATATAGTGAGAAATTACATTGTTTTTGAAGCTCCCCATAAAGGCATAAAAAATGAAATCAGAATATACGATGTTTCTGGCAGAATGGTTTCACACAGAATTTTTACAGGCCCCAGATTGACACTTGACGTGAGAGAATGGAAAAGCGGTATTTATTTTGTCAAATTCAATGGAAAGAAATTTGAAAAGTTTATGGTCGTCAGGTAATAAGCGAGCCTGTTCGAAAATGTCACTCCGTCTTCCATTATTCACGGACTGCGTGATGATGAAAAATCAGTGATTCAGGTCTTTTCACCCTCCCTTCCCTGGGGAAGGGAGGGCAGGGGTGGAATGGGGAAATTATGCCCGGCAAGACTTTGGTTTCATTTATTTTTCCCATTCTCCCCTACCCCCTCCTTCCAATGGAAGAAGGGGAAATTTGTTGACTGCGATTGTCACTGTGGTTACGAGAGTCCCTCGGGAAAAATAGCACTGAAATTTAGGATTTTCTAACAGGCTTAGTAATCGATAGACTCTTTGGGTCTACTGAATTTAAACTCGTAAAAACTTTGGAAGTCTACTTTGTGCGTCATTTGGGCATTTTACTTTGCTTTGGCGGTGACTCTTAAGTTCGTTTAAACTTCATTATGCGTGGTACACCTTAGAGCATTAAACTCTTAGCTTCATCAAAAACATCCTAAAAAGCCACTGTCAAGGCTTAGTAAGCGTGTTCGAAAAATTTTAATTTATTTGTAATTTTAAGAAAAATTCCCCCACCTGTCTCCTCCCCCACGCACGAGAGTGCGTGGGGGAGGATGGGAGGGGGCTACATTTTCGAACGAGCCCAGGTTGAGTTT
>JALXCE010000297.1:0-11707 GCA_026991055.1 Caldifarciminota bacterium
GTGATATCGTGCGGCGGTATCTCATTTACAAAGGTTACGAAGTCACATACGTGACAAACTTTACGGATATTGACGACAAAATCATTCAGAAATCACATGACCTTGGGATTGACTGGCGAAAGATCGGAGAAACCTACATTGAGGAATTTTTCAAAGTAACCGATGAAATAAACATCATGCGTGCCGATTATTATCCGCGAGCGACCCAATTCATCCAGGAAATTATCGAGGCGGTGGAAGTTCTGGTAAACAAAGGGTTTGCCTATGTCACCGGCGGCGATGTCTGGTTTGATGTCAGGAAGAAAAAGGACTATGGAAAGCTCTCTGGCAAAAAACTCGAGGACCTGATGGAGGGTGCGAGGGTTGAGCCTTCCCCAAACAAGAAATTTCCCATGGACTTCTCCGTCTGGAAGGCCTGGAAAGAGGGTGAACCTTATTGGTGGTCTCCATGGGGAAAGGGCAGACCCGGATGGCACATTGAGTGTTCGGTGATGTCCACCCATTACCTCGGACAGCCCTTTGACATTCATGGTGGGGCGCAGGATTTGATTTTCCCACACCATGAGAATGAAATTGCCCAGTCCGAGGCAATAAGGGGCACAGAATATGTCAGATACTGGCTCCACGGTGGCTTTGTAAATATAAAAGGCGAAAAGATGTCTAAAAGCAAGGGACTCTTTTTCGCTGCCCAGGAAGTTTTGAAAGAATACGGTGCCAATCCTGTGAGACTATATTTCCTTCAAACTCATTACAGAAGTCCCATAGATTTTTCGGCCGAAAGGCTGACTGAGTCTCAAAAGGCATGGGAAAGGATTTCGAATTTCCTCGAAAAGGTACCGGAGGGTAATGGAAAGGAGACAGATTTTTCTTTTGCTGGTGAATACCTGAAGAGGTTTGAAGAAGCCATGGACGAGGATTTTAATACACCACGTGCAGTTGCGGTAATTTTTGATATGGTAAAGCAGGGAAATGCACTTCTCGATAAGGAGCCTGAGAAGGCGGCAGAAATCGGCAGAGTACTTAGAACAATCTTGAATATTCTCGGATTCAAGCCTGAGAAAAAAGAGAGAGTAGGAATAGAAGATGATCTCGTTTCTATTATCGTAGAAGTTCGCCAGAAGATGCGCCAGGAAAAGAAATTTGAAATTGCGGACTGGATTAGAGACCAGCTCAAAAATCTTGGAGTAATCCTTGAGGACACCCCTCAGGGGACAAAATGGAAGATAAAATAAAATCTGGTTTTTAGAGCTGTAGAGTTGTTTTTAATAGTGTGGGGCCGCGCACGAAGTGCGCGGCCCCACAACAACTATTTCTCAAACTCCAGATCTTTCGGTCAATATTTATACACTCGCTCAGGAATGTCTCAATTTTCCTGAACCTGCAAATACCTATTCCCCATGGAGCCGGGATAGGAAGAGAATTTGTCTTACATTCTTTGACACAACCTTTATAATTTCTATGACAAAAACTTCATGGAGGTGTTTTTATGGATCGTCCGTGGCTGAAATTCTACGATGAAGATGTACCACGGAGTATTGATTATCCCAGAATGCCCATATATGGTATTCTGGATGGTTCAGCAGAAAAGTTTCCCTCCAAAACGGCTTCCATATTCTACGGTAAAAAGCTCACTTACAAAGAGCTAAAGGAATTATCCGATAGATTTGCAAATTCGCTCAAAAAACTCGGCATCGGAAAAGGAGACAAAGTAGCACTTCTACTGCCAAACTTCCCCGGATACGTTATTTCCTACTTTGGAATTCTCAAATCAGGAGCTGTCGTCGTCCCATTAAATCCTCTTTACACAGAGAGTGAGCTTGAGTTTCACTTTAACGATTCCGGTGCGGAGACTGTTGTTACAATCCCTATGTTTGTTGAAAAGGCAGCCGCACTGACAAAAAAGACTCCACTCAAGCGTGTTATCGTTTCCTACATTGCTGACTTTTTACCATTTCCCCTCAGTTTTGTTCAGAAACTTAGAGAAAATCCATCTGTGAAGCGGGCAAAGAAGAGTGTTTTAGGTGAGCTTCTCAATATGAAAGACATGCTTTCGAATCCTGCCACTGGTTTTAAGCCGGCAGAGGTGAATCCCGATGAGCTTGGAATTCTCATTTATTCTGGAGGTACAACAGGTGTGGCAAAGGGTATAATGCTTTCTCACTACGCAGTTGTGGCAAATGCCCACATGATTAAAGCATGGGGGCACCTTAATGAAAATGAGAGGATGCTGGCAGTGCTGCCGTTTTTCCACGGCTATGGCATGAATGTTACCATGAATGCAGCACTACTCTCAGGTATGTCCATTGTAATGCTGCCCAGGTTCAGTGCGCGCGAGATGGCAAAAACCATTGATAAATACAAACCCACGCAGACCGCAGTTGTTCCAACCATCCTCGTTGCACTTTCCGCAGTCAAAAACGTGGAAAAGTATGATTTTTCAAGCCTCAAGGCCATTTGGGTAGGAGCTGCCCCACTGACTGCTGCCATCAAAGAGAACTTTGAGAAGAAAACCGGTGGACGTGCCATTGAGGGTTATGGTCTCACCGAGGCAGTCACTGCAATAATGGCCAATCCCATGAAAGGGAAACACAAGGTAGGAAGTATCGGACTCCCATTCCCTGATGTTGATGCGAAAATCGTTTCACTTGATGGAACAAAAGACCTTCCTCCTGGTGAGGTCGGAGAGATTGCACTAAAAACTCCGACCGTGATGCTCGGTTACTATAATAGACCCGAGGAAACTGCGAAAACGATTAAGGACGGCTGGCTTCTCACTGGTGACATTGGCTTTATGGACGAAGAAGGTTATTTTTATATAACCGACAGGAAAAAGGACCTCATTATTGTTGGTGGATTCAACGTTTTTCCGAGGGAAATTGACGAACTGATTTACAAGCATCCAAAGGTGAAAGAGGGAATAACTGTTGGAGTGCCTGATGAATTTAAGGGTGAGAAAATAAAAGTTTTTATCGTGCTCAAAGAGGGTGCAAAAGCCACAGCAGAAGAGTTTATTGAGTATTTCAAAAAGCACCTTGCCCCTTACAAAGTGCCAAGTGAGGTAGAATTCAGGAAAGAGCTTCCAAAGAGTGCAATTGGAAAGATTCTTCGTAGGGTACTAAGAGAGGAGGAAATAAAAAAGCGTGGTAAAAATACCTAAGAGGCACGAGGTTTGCAGGAAATTTAAGGAGCAGGGGGGAAAGGTTGCAGCAGTATTGCCCATCCATTATCCGAGGGCACTTTTGAGGGCCTTTGATATACTGCCTGTGGAAGTGTGGGGGCCTCCTCAAGTGGACGTAAGTTATGGAGGTGCACACCTTCAGCCCTATGTTTGCTCTATAGTTCACAATGCCCTTTCGTTTCTCAAAACCGGTGGGCTGGATGAGACCGACCTTATCATTGTCCCACACACGTGTGACTCGCTTCAGGGATTTGGAAGTATTCTACTTGATTTTGTTAAGCCCAGACAGCCGGTTTTTCCAGTTTATTTGCCACGCGGGAAGAGGCAGGAGGATGTTGAATTTCTGGTGAATGAGTTTAAATCTCTATACAGGGGGCTCGAAAAAATTACCGGTAAAAGCCCGAAGACCGATGAGATACTAAAGAGAATTGAAATTGAAGAGAAGGCTGACGCAAAGCTTAAAGAGCTTTATGAGATCAGGGGTGAATTCTCCTTTGAGTCAGGAAAGGCTAAAAGCAGGTCGAGCAAGGGAGATGCCCTTTCAACCTATGATTTTTACAGGGTTGTGAGGGCAAGGGAATTTTTACCAGTCGAAGAATTTATTGAACTTGCTGACGAGGTGATTTCGGAATATTCATTTGTAAGAGAGGGGGTGCCTGTGATTTTATCCGGGATAGTTCCAGAGCCCATGGAGGTTTTGAATGCCATTGAAGAAGCCGGGGGATTTGTGGTTGCTGATGACCTTGCCTGCTGCGGAAGACGTCTTTATGGAGGTGGAAAATCGAGTGAGCCATTAAAGAGGATGGCCGAAAGGATTATTTTCGGACCACCTGATGTGACACGCGGGAATTTGATTGAGGAGAGGTTTGAACATTTGAAGTATCTTGCTGAGGTCACAGGGGCACGGGGTATCATTTTCTACACTGTAAAGTTCTGCGAGCCCGAGTTATTTGATTTACCTGACCTGAAGAATATGCTGAAGAGTGCAGGAATACCTTCGGTGCAGGTTGAGATCGATATCGGTGACCCATTGCCTCATCAGACCATCACGAGGTTGACTGCATTTTTAGAGGTACTGGCATGAGTTTGAGAGACCATCTCAAATATTACTGGAATGTGAAGCTTGTTGGGAGTGCCTATCTCAGGTGGCAGAGGTGGCAGGCAGAGCGGAAGCCCCGAATTCCGCGCAATTGGAGAACGGATATAATCGCACCACCTTTGAAGATCAGTGCCCGCACAAAAGAGCTAATCTCAAGGCATTATCTCGAGGGAAGGTATGCGAATGGGCATAAGCCTGTTGCGTGGGTTACATCTGGTGGGCCAGTGGAAATCCTTCAGGCCCTTGGCTTTTATGTTTTGTATCCTGAAAATCACGGCGCGCTCTGTGGAGCGCGCCGTTACGCTCTTGAACTCTCAGAAGAAGCGGAAAACTACGGTTTCTCCCAGGATATTTGCTCCTACGCGAGGACGGATATAGGGGCTATGCTTTCAGGGAAGACACCGGTTGGAAGACTTCCAAAGCCCGATCTTCTACTTGCGTGCACAAATATTTGCCAGACGGTGCTCTTCTGGTATCGAGTCCTTGCCAAACATTTCAACGTTCCGATTATTCTTATCGACACACCTTTTGTTTATAAAAATGCTCCAGAGCACGCTATTGAATACGTGAAAAAGCAGCTCGAGGCCTCGATCCCGGTGGCCGAGAGGGTTGCAAAGAAAAAGCTTAGCTTTAAAAAATTAAAGGAAGTTGTAAGACTCAGCCGTGAGGCTTCAGAGCTATGGCTTGAGATTATGTACAGGGGAAAGACAAAGCCTGCCCCGATCTCGGTTTTTGACCAGTTCATTCACATGGCCCCAATTGTGGAAATGCGGGGTAAACCCGAAACAGTGGATTTTTACGCAGCAATGCTCAAAGAGGTTGATGAGAGAATCAAAAAGGGTATCGGAGCAGTGAAGAACGAGAGGAAGAGGCTGCTCTGGGATAATTTGCCAATATGGTATAAACTGAGGTTCCTTGCGGAGTATCTTGGTGAGCATGGAATTTCGGTGGTTGCCTCTACTTATACCATGGCATGGGGTGAGCTTGCCCCATTGATCGACCCTGAAAGACCTATTGAATCAATGGCAAAGACCTATATCTACCCAATTTTGAATCGTGGAACGGGCTACAAGTTGCAGAAGATGAGGGACATGGTTGACGAATTTGACCTTGATGGTGCAATTTTGCATTCTGATCGCTCGTGTAAGCCCTATTCTATTGGACAGGTGGATCAGAGGAATAGATTGATCAGTGAATACGGGATACCTGCTCTTCTTTTGGAGGCTGATCATAATGATCCCCGGGCATTTGCAGATGAGCAGGTAAAGGCAAGACTTGATTCATTTATAGAGATGCTGGAATGATTAAAGCAATAGGAATTGATGTAGGTTCAACTACTGCAAAGATTGTAGGAGTTAACGAGAGTGGGGAGTTTGTGTGGAGTTATATTGAACCTGCCGACCCGAGGGTAGAGGACCAGGTGGAGAGATTTCTCGAGAAGGTCAGGGAGATGGCAGGTTCTATTGAAGGAATTCCTATAGTGGCAACAGGTTATGGGAGGAACCTTGTCCATCAGGCAACGAAGAAGGTAACGGAAATAACCTGTCATGCGCGCGGGGTCTTCAAGCAGCTTGGTCATGGTGGAACGCTTGTGGATATTGGTGGACAGGACAGTAAGGTGATTGTAATTGGGCCGCATGGGGAGGTGGTGGATTTCACAATGAACGACAAGTGTGCTGCAGGGACAGGAAGATTTCTCGAGAATACTGCCGGAAGGCTCAGGGTAAAGCTTGAAGAGATGGGGAATGTAGCTCTCTCTGCTCCTGAGGAGGTGAAAATTTCAAGTACGTGTACGGTTTTTGCTGAGTCAGAGATTATTTCAATGATTGCCCATGGTGTGAGGGTTGAGCCCATTTTGAAGGGACTTCACAGGTCGCTTGTGAAGCGAATTGTTGCCATGATTAGAAGTGTTGGTCTGGTGCCTCCATTGATGCTGTCCGGAGGAGTGGTAAAGAACCCGGCAATAAGGAAGATGATTGAGGAAGAAACGGGAGAGAAAGTAATTTTACCCGACCATCCACAGTTCATGGGTGCCTACGGCGCCGCCTTGATAGGATTGAAGTTGGGGAAGGGGTAGAGGATACCGGAAATCTGATTGATTTGTTGTTTTCAGATGATTTTCCTCGTTTACTTTAAATAAAACACTTTTCCCTGGCTAATTTTTGATTTGATCTCAATCGAAATTACTTCATTGAAGTCAGTTTCCAGAAGCCACTGGTTATTTTTAATAAAATCATCGAATGCTTCCTCTTCTGTCACTCCTTTGCCGTAGCCAAGTACTTGAAAATTGTCAACATCTGGATATATCTTTGAAGACGACGAATATGTGACCCCCTCTTGGGTTAAAAACAGGAACAACTTTTCACTCATAGTATCACCTCCAGGGCCATAAGTTCAAGTAATTTTTCATAAGTGTATTCACCGGATAGATCAAGATTCCTAAAAGAATATTTGACTGGTAAAATTTCTCTGCCTCCAGGGTGAGATTTAGGGAAGTTTTTAGCTATCAGGATACCTCCTACCGCTTCGGAGTCAAATTCATCCATGTATTTTCTCAATTGCTCGAAATCCTTTTTAGCTGCTTTATGCGTTTTTACTTCGACAAGCAGATATTTATTTTTACCTCGTGGGTGCTTGAGTTTGATAAATATGTCCACAAATCCCTCGGCTAATGCCTTTTCACCAAGCACTTCAAATTCATCAACTGAAATCCGGATGTTAAAATAACTTAGAACGTCTTTCAAAATCACTCTTTTTAATTTTCTTCTTACAAGGGATTGTAAGATCAGCTCATGAAAGTAAAACTTTTCCGGGATATTTTGCTGCTCTCGTCTAAAGACGATTTTAGGCTCAAAAGTTGGGGCATCTAAATTAATTCGTTCTATAGAGCCTTTAAATAATTTTCCCATTTCAGACACATTGTAGAAGGTTAAAGTATCTGCCTGAAAATGAGTTTTTCTGTACCCGCCCCTGAGTAGTAAATTCTCTGCAACATAAGAAAATTCGGCCCTGACCATGGGCTCATCTAACTCCCTTTCAGGTTTTAACAGCAATCTAAATGGGAAGTAATAAGTATTTCCCGATTGTTTGAAAGTAACTGGTGGCCAGGGTGGAAGATTTTCAGCGTTTTTAAAAGCCATCTTCTTCGTAACCCGATAGAGATTTTTGACTCTTGCCCCATAAAGGAATGAAATAAAGTCCCCTTCCTGGATATCGAGGAATGTCCAGAGCCCGTTGATACTATTGGTAAAGCCTGCTAATCCGTATTTTATACATTGTTCCAGATTATATTTATTTGAGACGGAGATCAGGAAATAATCACCTTCGTTTTGCAGCATTCTCATTGCTCGTAATTATACGCACCGATTTTGATTTGCGCAAATTTAAGGGTGTTCTTACCAATAGAAACCCGGTTGTTTGTGCCATCGGTGGAAATTATCATATCAATATGAAGAAAGAGTTGAAGCCTGAGGAACTCAAAGATAGTTTGATCTCAGGTGCGGCTAATGTTATTAAAAACCGGGAAAAGCTCAACAGGATCAACGTTTTCCCGGTGCCGGATGGTGATACTGGTTCAAACCTTGCAGAGACCTTCAGAAGTGTTCTTCAAACCCTAAAAAATCGCGATTTTGACAGTGCCTACGCTCTTCTCAGTGCAGTCTCACGAAACATGCTTAGAAATGCCAGGGGAAATTCTGGAGTCATCTTTTCCCAATTTTTCTACAGTTTCAGCAAGTCTTTGAAGGGCAAGAAAAACGTTTCGATTCATGATTTTGCGGAAAGTATGAAACAATCTATCAAAAAGACCTATGAAGCACTTGAAAAGCCTGTCGAAGGCACAGTTCTTACGGTTATCAGAGAGGTATCCGAAGAGGCAGAGAAGATTTCCATGAAAGTAAATGATTTTCGTGAATTTATAGAGCATCTTCAGGAAACCGCTAAAAAATCGGTTGAAAAAACGAGGGAAACATTGCCACAGTTGAAAAAGGCACGTGTAGTGGATGCCGGTGGACTCGGATTCCTTTATTTTTTACAGGGAATTTCTGCTTATTTTAAAGGAGACAGGATTAAATTTGATGAGGATTTTTCTGCATCCCGAGTCGACGAATACAAGGCCGAATTTAGCGAAAAGTATAGGTATTGCACGGAAGTTTTACTTGAGGATAGCAGATTAAATTCTGTTGAAATAAAAAGGAAGCTCTCCAATCTTGGAGATTCCCTTATCGTTGTCGGTGATCCGGCTCTATTTCACATACATATTCACACAGACGAGCCTGAAAAAGTCTTTAAAACACTCTCAGAAGTTGGAAAAATCAGGATGAAAAAGGCCGATGACATGCATGCGCAGGTGCGTGCCAAAGAGGATTATGCAATTCTTGTGGATTCAGGAATGGACCTCCCTCCTTCGTATTATCAAAAATATGGATTCAAGGTAATTCCCTTTCAGGTTTTTGTTGGTAATAAGTCGTATAAAGAAGGGGTGGATATATCCCGTGAAGAGATTGTAAAAATTCTCACTTCAAACCGATGGAAGGAATTAAAAACTTCGCAGCCTGCCTTCTCTGATTATCTCGAAGCTTATAAAGAGCTTTTAAACAGGGCTCGTCACGTATATGCCATTCATCTATCTTCAAATTTCAGTGGCACATATTCGAGTTCGATTACAGCGGCGGAAAGGATTGACCCTGAGTGTATCACGGTTTTTGACACAAAACTGTTCAGTATTGCCGCTGGTTTACTGGCTTTGAGGATCAGAGATATGATTGAGAAAAAGATGCCACGAGAGGAAATTCTAAAGAAAATTGAAGAAATTCGACGCCAATCCTTTGCTGTAATAGTTCTCGATACCATGAAAAATTTGGTTCATGGAGGTAGGGCTGGGAAGCTTAGAGGAGGGCTTGTAGATTTTCTTGGTATCAAATTGATCATCACCATCGATAAGGATGGATACCTTAAAAAACTCACCCAGGCCTTTGGAAGAAAAGCCGCCCTCAATAAAGTTTTATCTCTTCTGCGAGAGAAACTGGACCCGGGACGCACTTACGACTTTGGAATAGCTCACGTGAATACACCTCAAAAAGTGGAGTTTATCAGTGAATTCATCAGGTCAAATTTTAAGTACAGGGACATTATCGTGAACTACACCACCCCTGCAATTGCTGTCTATGGTGGTCCTGGAGCTTATGGAGTTTTTGCGGTACCTGTAGAAGAATAGACTTATCCCCTTTGGCTAAATAGAGAGGCAGCTAAGAATCAGTTCTGTAATTAGCCCTTTCTCGGGGCAATAACAAGAACAACATTATCCCCACGTCCAACCTGATAGACCCTGATCTTTCTATCCCTTTTGAGAACATCCCTGATGAGTTTTCTCTCTTCGGGGGAAAGGTCATCGTCGATGCGCATTTCCATGCCAGTTTCTTTTACCCTCTTTGCAACGGCTTTTGCTTTGTTGATAATGAACTCTCTACGACGTCTCCTGTATCCAGAGACATCTATGTCCACATGGATGTCATTCTTTTTACGTTTGATGAGCAAGGAGAGAAGATAAGCAAGGGCATCCAGATTCTTTCCCTTTTTACCAATGAAAACAGAGTCATACCCCCTGGTATGAATGTTTACATTGTACCTTTTCCTCCTTCTCGGCTCTATATCAATTTCGACTTTGACACCGAGGGTATCAAAAAATTCTTTTATTACCCCCTCAATGACGTCAAAGTCTTCTTCGTCCAGATAGAGCCGAATTTTTGCGGGCTCGCTGTTAAACCCTTCATTTATGATTTCAAAGCGAGCCTCACTCCTCTCTATGCCTGCCTTCCTTAGCGCCTTTTCCAATGCCTCTTCTACCGTTTTTCCTTCCTCTTCGATGTACCGCATTCTCTACCCTCCGCTGTACTCTTTTTTGATCACGTACTGTTCAATTATGCTCAACAAATTATAAACAAACCAATAAAGTACTATTCCTGATGGGAATTTAAGGAATAGCACTGTAATGAAAATAGGCATAAACAAAGCCATCATCCTGGCATTTTTATCCTGCGCTGGCTGAGTTAACGCCTGTCCAAGACTTGCCAGACCCATTAAGATTGGTAAAATGAAATAAGGGTCAGCACTTGAAAGGTCTTTTATCCAGAGAATCCAGTGTGCCCCCCTCAGGTCAATGGTGGTCTTTAAGACCTGATAAAGGGCCCAGAAAATAGGGAACTGTAGCACGAGAACGAGGCAGCCCGAGAATGGATTCACCTTATACTGCCTGTAAAGCTCCATCATTTCCTTATTTAATCTCTGAGGATCATCTTTGTATATTTTCTGCAACTGCTTCATTTTCGGCTGGAGTTCCTGCATCTTCCTCATGGATTTCAAACTATATCTGGTGAATGGGAAGAAGAGGATTTTCATCAGGATGGAGAAGATTACAATTGCCCAGCCATAATTTGGAATAAATCTGTGGATATACCTCAATGCATAAAGTATTATTTTGGAGAAAATGTTGATGACAGGAGGTCCGAATTCGTAAATACTTGCAAGGTCATATCCCACATCTTTAAGGAGGAAATAGTCAATAGGCCCGAAATAGACCTTTAATGGATGTGGCCCATCTTTAGAAAGTGCATCAAAGGAAATCCTGTCTTTTTCTGCTCTTGCATAAACCCTATGAAGCTTTCCCTTGTGAATTACGTCAAAGGTGAAGTATTTTGTCCTTATGCCAAACCACGTAAAGTCATCGGCAATGGCCTTAAATTCGTACTTTCTGAGTTTTTTAAGCCCTATTTTGTGGAGTTTATCCTTGTAATAAATGAATTTAAAATGTCTAACATCGTCAGAATGATTTTTTTCTGTCCCTTTCAAACCTGAATCAAACCTGTAGAGGATTTCACCCCTGTAACCTTTGATTTTAAGGTCATAATCGATCATGTAAATCTTTGGATCGAATTTAAAGACCTTTTCTATCTGTAGGTTGTCACTAACTCTGGAAACAAGCTTTAATTCAAAAGGTCCATTTACAACAAAAGTATCTTTGACTGCTTCGAAATCGAGATTTATCCCTTTAATGCTATCTGTTTCAAAATCAAACATTCCATAACCTTCAGGGATGAGCTCAACGGGTTTACCAAAAGCATCTTTGTACTTTTTCAAAGTGTAACTTACAAGTAATCCCCCTTTCCTTGAAAATTTTGCGATAAAGGTGGGTGATTCCACAACTACTGGGGCAGTGACTTTCACTGTTTTAACTACTTTGGTAACGGTTTTCTCAAGGCTTTTCCCTGCCTTTGTGGTATCAACCTGAGTGGACTGGGTTTTACTTACGGGCTTTTTTGGCTTTGGCTTCATGAAAAGCGCCTGATACAGGATGAGAAACAGGAATATGAATATGGTGTATGTTAGAAATCTTTTATCCATAGCTTACCTCACAGGGTCGTAACCTCCGGGAT
>JALXCE010000297.1:11717-12092 GCA_026991055.1 Caldifarciminota bacterium
CCAGATAGACATTAAACCTCCTTTTAAAACTCCGTGTTTTTTGATTGCCTCGATGCTGTAATTTGAACAGGTTGGGTAAAATCTACAGGTGTGTGGGAGAGAGGGAGAAATAGCCTTTTGATAAAATTTAATCAGGGAAATTGCAATTTCACTCAGGAATTTTCCAGGTCCTTTACGAACCTTTTCAGGTCTTCCTGAATCTCCTCCCATCTGGCTTTCAATGTATTGTGAGAGCCCATAAATATGTATTTCCCGGGTGGTAAGATGTCCAGGTTCAGCCTCACGACTTCCCTGAGCCTCCTCTTGACCCGATTTTTTTTGACCCTGGTTCTTAACTTTTTTGAAGCCGCGAAGCCGAATTTCTTTTCTTCTGAC
>JALXCE010000298.1 GCA_026991055.1 Caldifarciminota bacterium
AGGGGAACAAAAAAGAGGAATTTGTAAAATGGATAGGAAAGACCAATGGATTTCATCGCAAAGTAGGCCGAAATCGCATAAGAAAACTGCACTCCAAAGGAAATCAAAATCCCTGTGGCAACACGGCCGGGAGATGAGCGAAACTCATAGTATGAATCATAAAAACGAGCGAATCTTTCCCCAATGTCAAAGGTCTTAATAAGGAGCATCACGTCCCTGACAAGCTTGTAAAAGTATTTGTTAAACGAGAGCACAAGAATGAGAATCAGTAGCAGAGCAGCGCCCAGGATAATCATCCTGAGTTTGTGGGTAAGATTAAATCCTATGGCAACTGCAAGGATGGAAAGCAGGGAAACTGCCACAAATCCCGTGAGCCTGTCCATCACCACTACAGCGAAATTCCCCTCATAGTTCTTTAACTCCTTCCCAAGATAATAGCCTCTCACCACATCAAGTCCCCCGGAAGGCAGGAAATTTCCCAGGAAAAAGCTAACAAGATAGACTTTGAGGAGTTTCAGGAATGGACTTTCATTATTGAGGAAATACTTCCATCTCCATGTCTGAAAAAGCACGGCAAGAAAGTTAAAAACGATGGCGACTAAATAAATCCAGGGATTAATGTGTTTAACAAGTCCGAACAGTCTATCTATGTGAGCCTTTCGAAGGATGAAATAAAAGGCAATGATTGTGAGAGCTATTCTGATGAGGGTGGAGAGTTTTTTCATTGAAGTAGAGCGGAGAGGGTGGGATTCGAACCCACGGTAGGGGAGCAACCCCTACAACGGCTTAGCAAGCCGCCGCCTTCAACCACTCGGCCACCTCTCCAGATATGGCGGAGGGTGAGGGACTCGAACCCCCAAGGGCAAACGCCCAGCGGATTTCAAATCCGCCGCCTTACCAATTAGGCTAACCCTCCGCGAGCAAAATTATTTTAAATAGCTGATTCTGGCCTTTCAATCCCCCTACTTTTCGGGGAACTTTACAAGCTCAAGGACTGCGACTTCTGCTCCGTCACCTTTCCTGAAACCAAGCCTGTAGATTCGTGTATAGCCACCAGGCCTGTCTTTGAAAAGCGGAGCAATCTCGTCAAAGAGATAGTTTGTAATCTGCCTGTCAATTAAATACTTCCTGACAAGCCTTCTGGAATTAAAATCGTCTCTCTTGCCTATGGAAATGAGCTTTTCAACAAAACTGCGAGTAGCCTTTGCCTTTGGTAGCGTGGTCTTAATTCGACCGTGACGCAGAAGGGAAATTGCCTGATTTCTCAGCAAAGCCAGCCTGTGTTCTCTGTCTCTTCCAAGTTTCTTTACCCTTTTTCTGTGTCTCATTTAGAAACCTCCTTGGTTTCTTCCTGCCCGAGGTATTTACTGACATCCATACCAAATGTGAGTCCAAACTGCTCAAGCTTCTCTTTGATCTCCTCGAGGGATTTTTCGCCAAAGTTTTTCACCTGAAGAATCTCTTCCTCGGTTTTGGAGACCAGCTGAGCAATTGTCTCGATTCCTGCTTCCTTCAAGCAGTTGGCAGTTCTCTTGGACGGCTCAAGGAAATCAATGCTCTTGTTCAAAATCTGGTGGATCTTCTCTTTCTCCTCAAACTTCAGCTCTTCTTTTCCGTAGGGTGCTCCAATCTTCTTTAAAACAGGTTCAATGGACTTGAGCAGTGTTTTTGTTGCCATCTCCAGTGCAACATCGGGCCTAATTGTGCCATCGGTCCAGATCTCAAGAATCAGCTTCTCGTAGTCGGTTCTGGCCTTAACACGAACATTTTCCACCGTATAGTTCACTTTTACAATGGGGGAGAAGACGCCGTCAATGAAGATTGTCCCTGCAGGGAATCCTTCTTTAGACATCTCGGTGGAAGGGACGTACCCCCTACCCTTGGCGGCAATGAGCTCAGCATAGAATTTTGCGTCATCCCTTGTCAGTGTCGCTATATGGTGCTCCGGATTGATAATCTCCACGTACTCTGGCACATCGATATCTCCAGCCTTGACCTCTCTTGCACCCTCTGCTCTGATGTACAGGGTAGCGCGAGTGTCCACGGCATCATCCATCTTTAATCTCACACCCTTGAGATTCAGCACAATCTGCGGAACCTCTTCCATAACCCCAGGGATTGTGGAGAACTCATGAGAAACACCATCTATCCTCATCGCGACAATGGAGTATCCGGGAATTGATGAGAGTAGCACACGCCTCAAAGCGTTGCCGACAGTAATCCCGTAACCTCTTTCAAGGGGGACATACACGAACCTTCCATAGGTGTCGTTAACCTCTTCGACAAAAATCCCTTCCGGTAAAACAAACTGTGTATCAAACATATAGAATCACCTCACTTAGAATACAGCTCAATGATGAGCCTTTCTGTTATCGGATGGGTAATATCACTTCTAACCGGGTATCTAAGGACCTTTCCAAGGAATTTGTCCTTATCAAGGCTAAGCCACGCAGGAAGCTGTTCGAGATTTGTGTCTTCGAGTGACTCTTTCACAAATGGGATGTTTCTGGATTTTTCTTTAATTGTAATTTCATCGCCCGGTTTTACGAGGTATGAAGGAATATCCACCTTGTGTCCATTTACTATCACGTGTCCATGGGTAACGAGCTGACGTGCCTGCGCACGGGACTTGGCAAATCCAAGATGGTAAACAACGTTGTCCAGTCTTCTTTCGAGCAGTGAAAGCAGGTTTTCACCGATATTTCCACCCATTCTTCTCGCTTTTTCGTAGTAGCCGCGGAACTGCTTTTCAAGTACGCCGTAAATTCTCTTTACCTTCTGCTTCTCTCTGAGCTGCAGGCTATAAATACTATGCTTGATCCTTCTTGTGGGTCCGTGGATACCCGGAGGGTAACGTCTTCTTTCGAATGGACATTTTGAAGTAAAGCATTTCTCGCCTTTGAGGAAAAGTTTTTCTCCTTCTCTTCTACACAATCTGCATTTGGGACCTGTATATCTTGCCATTTGTTATACTCTCCTCCTCTTGGGTGGTCTGCAACCGTTGTGTGGTATAGGTGTTACGTCTCTAATGGCGAACACCTGCAAGCCAGCAGCCTGAATTGCGCGGATTGCCGCTTCTCTTCCAGGTCCGGGGCCTTTGACCCAGACCTCAACTCTCTGGACACCGAGGTCTTTTGCCTCTTTCGCCGCTGCTTCAGCGGCTTTCGAAGCGGCAAACGGGGTCCCCTTCCTTGTACCTGAAAAACCAACTGAACCTGAACTTGCCCAGGCTATTGTATTCCCTTTTAAATCGGTAATTGTCACGATTGTGTTATTAAAAGTGCTTTGAATATGAGCGATGCCAACCGGCTCTACGCCTTTAGCCTTTTTCTTTTTTCTCCTCGTGGCTTCACTTCTTCTTCTCGCCATAAAAATCCTCCTTATTTCTTCCTCTTCTTGAAGATGTTACCGCGCGGTCCTTTCCTCGTCCTGGCATTGGAACGGGTTCTCTGGCCTCTCACAGGCAAGCCCATTTTATGCCTTAAACCACGATAACACCCGATATCAATAAGCCTCTTAATATTCCTCTGAATCTCCGCTCTCAAAGCACCTTCCACCTTATATTTATCCACCTCAGCCCTGAGCTTCGCTATCTCTTCCTCGGTCAGGTCCTTTACCCTCTTGTCCGGATCAACGCCAGAATCACGGATGATCTTCCAGGCTGTTGAACGGCCAATACCAAAAATGTATG
>JALXCE010000299.1 GCA_026991055.1 Caldifarciminota bacterium
GAGCAGTATAGTCCCATACTCTCCCTAAAGGCATTTCCTTTAGTAACTCCCACAAAAATCCAGCTATTTCTTTACCCTTGATCTCGTATAACAATCTTATTGCATTCATCTGTACATTGTCCCTTGCTTCTCTTATCAATTCCCCTTCTGGTTTAGGCTTGGTACGAGAAGGTAGAGGGGGAATGGAAACTGCCCAGTGCTCTTTTCCCTCACCACTCGCAATCTTCTCAATCATCTCCAACGGCACTTTTTCACCCATACGATGAAGTTGCCATAAAATGTTCATTCTTAAATCCATTGAACTATCCTTAAGAGCCCTTATTAAAATCAAAGGAACTTTCTTGTTGTGCGTTTTCCTCCATATTTCAAAGAGTTGGAAAGATGCGTACTTTCTGTTGAGTGGTAGTTTTGCATGGAGGAGTATTTCTTCCAGAATAGCCAGGACTTGATCCTGTGTCCCATGATTCAGAACTATAATGACGTAGGGTTTTAATTTTTCGTTAGTATTTAACTTTGCATGTATTGAATCTACTGCCTCTTCGAGGGATATACTCGGATATTCGGTATGGGCAGTTTTCCCACCCACAACTCCTACATGAGCCATTAGAATTACTGCAATTTTCCACCACATGCCACTTTTAATATACTATCTGTTCACATAAAGTTCAAGATAAATGGAGGTGTAATTATCCTTATTCTACCATGTTTAGATAGTAAAATCGATTTGGGATGAAGTTCTGGCATTTCAGTGGACTTTAAGAATACGTAAAACGTGGGAAAATCAAAACAGTTTGTATGAGAAAACTTTTGGGTTCGTTATTATACTAAGTACAGCAATATGAACTTAGACACAGGATGCACTCTGTAAGTTCGTTTTTTCGGACTTAAAGGATAATTATTTCCGTAAGTTTGTTCGCATTTATCTCTTAATGATGGCACTGGATGGTTGTGGGAAAATTCTATATAGTTTTATAACATGAGAAGAATTCCTGGGCTAATTGGATTAATAATCGTTTTTGCCTCGGCCTGCAAAGGTGGAAAGGTAGAGCAAAATGTTCCAATTCCCGAAAAGGAGAGTATTTATAATGTTCAGATTCTCCAGAGTAAACTCGGCAAGAAGCTCTGGAAGTTAAAGGCAAAGAGTATCATGGAAAATGGGGATACCCTTACATTTTATAAGCTTTATCTGCAATTTTTCTCTCCTGATGGTGAAGTTTCATCGGAATTGACGGCAGATTCCGGTAAACTTTACAAAAAAACAGAGGATATGGAAGCATTCGGTAACGTAAAAGTTTTATTTTTTAAAGATTCCACAAGGGTGTACACCTCATACATAAGGTACGATTCAAAGAAGAGGTTGATTTCAGGCAACAAAAGGGTAAAAATAGTTACTCCAAAAGGCGTGATTATGGGTACCGGCTTCGTGAGTGATCCGGAGATGAACCACATAAAAATCTTTGGCAAGGTGAAAGGATATGAAAAAGGTTGATGATTACAGTGACCTTATTGAAAAAATAGCAAAGAAAGTCGTTGATTGGCGTCTCACGGCCCCTGCTATAGTGGTTTTGGAAAGTTCAAAGCCCATTTCCTTTGTAGCAAGCCAGGTTCTTGTATTTTTTGACCCCATTGTTAAAAGTTTTTTTAACACAAGAGATTACGAGAGATTTTACACAATGATTGAAGACAGGGAAAATCTCGAACGTTTGATTGTAGCCATTGAAGAGGAAGAAAACCGCCGCCATCAGAAAAAGAAGGAAGAAAAGAAATAGCCTTTTATTGAGTCTCTCAGGATTTGCCAGTACTAAATTGAGTCGATTCTGTCTGGATTTTTCCACACACTTCGTGCATGAAGGTATTAAAAGAGCTGTCTTGAAAATTTTCATATAATCTGCCTATTCCTGGTGGTTGATGTAAAGACTCAATCGGAAAGCCCCCTCCCTTGTCCTGCCCCACAAGCGGAGCTTGTGGGGCAGGGAAGTGTCTTGTGTTGTTGAGGGTCTCGAGCTTCCGTTTGTTTGAAAGGTACTACTTGCTTTTCTGACATTTAAGTTGTTATTGCAGGGATGGAAAAGTGACAATTCACTTAGCCTACGCACTCCGTTTGCTTGTCTAATCAATTGCTTCCACACCCAAAAACTCCTCTCCCCGCATAAATACTTGCGGGGGAGGATTCAGGTGGGGGCTACATTAGAATTTTTAAATTTGAAACAGGTCTAAACTCTCATTCAAAATTTTGACGAAAGAGGTGCTGATCTCAACAATTCACCTTTAATTCTTTCCCATTCCCCCTACTCTCTTCTTCCTCAAGCAGGAGGGGAAATTTACCAACTGGTTTGCGATAATTAATGGGATTATGCTTAAAAAGTGCAACTTAAATTGAGGATTTTTCGAACAGGCTCAGGAGTTGGTATTGATGCATTCCGTTAAACCCTAATCCTCATATACGATAATCTGGAAATAAGGAAGCCTCCTGTGGTTTATAATTTTTACATGTTATTTAACATCACCCATTGGGTGAAATAAACCACAGGAGGCTATAAAATGAAATTAGCTAAAAACCTCCGAAAAGTCAAAATTATCTCTATTAAAAAGGGCTTCATTCTCTCTCACCCCATCATCCTCCCTATCCTCTCCATCGGCGATAAATTAGGCATCTGGAAAATGATCAATCTAAAACTTAAGCTCAACATACTTGAAAGAGGATACACTATTGCTGAAAAAATTGCCAGTCTCGTCTCACTCCTTGCCGCTGGTGGCAATGCTTTAGACCACATTGAGATGTTGAGAAGAGAAAAAGCACTCTCCTTATTTTTAAGCATGGATAGCATTCCTGCTCCAACCACTCTTGGTGAGACACTGAGGAAGATAGGGGAGCATCCACTTTACATAGCAAGGTTATCAAGGATAATTTCAAAGGTCATAAACAGGGTTTTGGAGAGGAAGGGATTGGAGCGGATAAAATTGGACTTAGATGCGAGTTTAATAGAGAGTTATAATAGGGAGACGAAATATACGTACAAGGGGTTCAGGGGATATGATCCGATATTTATCATAATAGATGAATTAAGGGTTATTTATGCAGGGGTATTTCGGGAGGGGAACGTACCACCGCATGCTAACAATTTAAGTTTATTGAGGTTGGCATATTCCAGATTACCTCAGTCGCTGAGGGATAAGGTATGGTTTAGGAGTGACAGTGCGGGGTATCAGGTGGAGGTGATGAGGTTTTTGAAGGAGCATGGGGTGCCATTTTGCATAGTGGCGGAGATGGATGCTGCGGTGAAGGAGACATTGAGCGGGATAAAAGAAGAGGAGTGGAGGGAATACGAGGCAGGGGCATGGATAGCGGAGGCGGTGCATGTAGTGGGTAATAATCGGAAGGGGATGGTGGGGCCATTCAGATTGGTATTTTTGAGGAGGGAGACAGGGGAGGGATTATTTGGGAAGGAGTATAAGTATTTTGGGGGACAGTTGTCAAGAATTTTGTGTAAGCCATCATTTTACTCCTCCTCATAGACTTCTCTAAACATCCTGTGTAACTCTGGTAATACACCCTTAAACCTCGGCTCCGGCTTACTCCATGCACCTTCTCCTAATCCCCGTAAAAACATCCACCACTTCGCTTCCAATATCTTCTTACTCTGAAAATATCCTCCACTGTTCC
>JALXCE010000300.1 GCA_026991055.1 Caldifarciminota bacterium
CTTTATGCTGGTTTGTGTTATAATCAGTCATGGTAAAACCTCCTTATGATGTTTGTTTGCCCCCAGGTCCTACGGACCTGGGGGAGTATTATATTGTACTCCTTACACAAAATTATTCTAACACCCGCGTCCAACGGAAAGTAGTGAGACAGATATAAGCATATTTTAGGCAGGAAGAGGAAAAAAAATCAGGGTTTTTCCAGTAGGTTAGCAGGTTAGAGAGGGGGATAATATTGTCAAAAATCTTATAGGTCCAAAAGGCAATGCTAAAAACGTTATACGATGATAGCTATATCAGATTTTATGACACTGTCATTATCAATCTTGACAAACATTATTGTTATCTCTCCCCGCATAAATTTATTGCGGGGAGAGGATTGAGGTGAGGGGTTACATAATTACTTGACATTTAAAACAACGAGAATCTCACTTGACCTTTTACTCTGTGGAACTTCAACTCTGATTTATGAAAAATTGAGTTGAAGGGAATTCTTAAAAATTTGTTAGTTTTGGTTTTTTTGGAGATACTCCTTTGCCACTTTGACGAAGAGATCAGAGGTGTAGCGGTCGATGTTGCACAGTCTCACCTCTTCAAGTGTTGTTGGAACATTTTTCAGGAAATCAACTACAGTTTCAAAAATAATTTTAGTTGCCCGATCTTTTGGAAAACCGAAAATTCCTGATGAAATCGCTGGTAGGGAGATGCTCTTTAAGCCTTTTTCGGTCGCAAGTTCAAGGGCACTCCTGACCGCACTCCTTAACTTATTATCTTCGTCACCTTCACCCCACCTTGGTCCTACTGCATGAATCACGTATTTTGCAGGTAGCTTGCCAGCCGTGGTGATTGCCGCTTCCCCGACTGGAACATAGCCGATTTTATCACTTTCCTCCTGAATAATTCTCCCACCTTTTCTTACAATGGCACCTGCCACTCCACCTCCGTGTTTTAGATAGGAGTTTGCCGCGTTTACTATCGCATCAACATGTTCCTCAGTTATATCACCGTGGACAATCTTTATCTTTTTGCCGTCTATCGGGACCTCAAGGAGCTCTTGCATAATTCACCTCCTTTCGTTTAGTATTAAAAAAATTTAAGGCGAGGTGCCGATTATGACAAGGAGACTTTACAGATCAAGAAAGGAAAAAATTATAGCAGGTGTCTGCGGAGGCCTTGCTGAATATTTCGATATCGATCCTGTGATCGTCAGATTGCTCATGGTCTTACTGTTTATCTATGGAGTAGGGATCATCATCTATATTCTTGCCTGGATAATGATACCTATGGAGCCTCCCGAAAAAGTGGAAGTGGAGGAAGTTGTTGTAGATACCGTGGAGGATAAAAAGAAACGGGAAAGGGTAGGCGCGATTATTCTAATCATCACCGGAGTAGTCCTGCTCTTTGGTGCCTTCTACAGCATGAGCTTTATCTGGAAAATTATTGTTCCTCTAACAATTATCGCTGCCGGCATTTACATTTTGCTAAAAGAATGAAAAGGCTTTTTATACTTCTATTGGTTCTTTTCACTGGATGTGAGATGAAATACTGGGGGCTTGTGCCGGATACTATTAGTGTCGATGCCACCGTTGATCTCGATAGCTCGGTTGCCATGGTGAAACTTAGAAAAAAATACATGGGAAATCCCGTGATGTTTGCCAATGTTTTACTAAACTCAGTTTATTTAGACGAAGAAAGACCTGGAGAATACAGGGGAAATATCAATCCCGCTGATACCTTTCACTTGAGGATTGAAGGGATGGATGAGCTTTTAAACTTCACCGAGTATGCCCCGAAGCCTCTTAATATTAATTACGAGTATGAATTCTCAGGTGATACTCTCATTCTTAGATGGCAAAAGGCTAACTTTGCCACCTACTACAGTGTCAGGATTTTGATAGGAGATAGCGTGATATTTGGCAGCGAGACTCCCGACACTTTCGTGAGATTTCCTGTGAGCAGAGATACTCTGAGACTTGAACTTACCGTAGTAAGCGGTCCGGAGCTTGGGGACACCAGCGAAGTAAACAATATAAATACCGGTGTCTGGGAAGGAATTCTCCGCATCAAGAAAACGACCAGTGGATTTATTTACCTACCTTAAGGCCTTGAGGTAAAACACCGAAGTCCTTTAAAGATCTGTAAACCGAAGAAATAGGGAGCCCAATCACATTGTAGTAATCTCCCTTTATCCATTCTATAAAGAGACCTGCTGCCCCCTGGATCGCATATCCTCCCGCCTTATCAAGTGGATTATCCATTTTGATAAGCCACTCAATTTCTGCGTCGCTCAGGTCTTTAAACTTGACCTCTGTGCACTCTGTTTTTCCGGATTCTCGGCCACCAGGTAGCTTTCTTAAAACATAACCTGTATAAACCCTGTGAACCCTGTTAGAGAGTTTTTTTAAGAATTTTCTCGCTTCACTGAGAGATGATGGCTTAGGTAATAGCTGGTTGTCTATTACCACAACCGTATCTGCTGCCAGCAAAACCCCCTGCTCCTCAATCCCTGATAGCTTAGCGCGGGCAACCCTCAGGACCTCGACAGGGTCAAATTTTTTTAAGCTCATACGGTCTTCATTTATTGGCTCTACCACTTCGAACCTATAGCCAAACTTCGAAAGTATTTCAGCTCTTCTTGGTGACTTTGAAACGAGGAAAAGCTTCATCTTTTCATATCCAATTCGGAATAATCGCCGATGTTGAGCTTGAGGGGCGCACCTTTTACCTTAGCGTTTTTACCCACAATGGACATCTCAAGGTGTGAATCTTCAACGTCAGCATTCTCGAGGATGATGGAGTTCTTTACCATTGTATTCTCAAAGGAAACACCGGCAGAGATATGAACATAAGGACCAATAATTGAGTTTGTAATCTTTGCACCCCGGTCAATAAAGACAGGGTCGATGATGATAGAATTTTCGATTTTTACGCTTTTATCCATGTATCCGCCTCTTTTTTCAAGGAGAAACCTGTTTGTCTTGAGAATTTCCGAGACACGACCGCAGTCATACCAGTTGTCAATCTCTCTTGTATAGAAAATCCATCCGGACTCTACCATCTTTTTCAGTGCGTCTGTGATCTGGTATTCATTTTTGGTTTTTATGTCGTTCGCAATGATGTACTGAATGGCTTCGAAGAGAGCGGCTGCATCGCTGACATAGTAGACACCTACAATGGCGAGATTACTCTTTGGATGTTGTGGTTTCTCTTCGAGCGAAATTATATGCCCATCTTCATCGATCTCCACAATTCCGTAGCTTGAGGGGTCTTCCACCTTTTTTACAGCAAGGAAATCTTTTTTCTGTTCAACAAGGTCGGAAAATTTCCCCTCAATGATAGTGTCTCCAAGTATGATGAAGATGTCCTCCCCCTTTTCAAAAAAGTTTCTTGCCTGAAAAATTGCGTGTCCAAGCCCTAATTTCTCGTCCTGAACTGCGCGCAAGACCTCAAATTTTCCACGCCATGTAGTTTTGACATGCGTAAAGATTTCACCGTTATCAGGTCCGGTGACAAGGATTAGAGAATCAAATTTCAGATCGCTGATTGATTCTATTATGTGATCAATAATGGGTTTTCCTGCAACAGGCAAAAGGGGTTTGGGGGTGGTGAGGGTGTGAGGCCTCAGCCTTGTCCCCGCTCCTGCAACTGGAATAACGGCTTTCATTTTGAGAGCCTCCTCTTAAGTTCATCAATACGTGGAATTGAAACAGGGTCCACATTGTAATTCAACGAGAGAAAATAGCTGATGTAATCCCCTAAATAAATCACGTAAAACATTCTCTCAAGAAGGGTTTCCCCTTCAGGCTCGATTACCGTAGTTCCCATCACCGAATCCTTAATCAGGTCCTCCGTTTCTTTAACACGTATTTTAACTCTCTCATGGTCGTCTCTGTCCATGATGAAAACCACCCAAAGAAGCTCAACAAGCTCTTTGGGATTGATGAGCCCTGTAATTTCATTGTGGTCCATCTCAGGAAGCTTGGCCACATGTGCAAAGGCCTTGGCATTTTCGTTGATCTGAGTTTTCCATCTGTAAACTGTAGGATAGAATTTTGAAGAGCTGTAAACAACGGGAATCCTGAGATAGAATTTGTTGGCAAGATCATGGGCAAGTGAATCAAGGTCTTCAAATTCGGGGTGCAACCTGCGCAGGAAATCCGCAACATCCCGGAGTTGTTTTTTCAACTCTTCCACATCTTTGCCAAGAATAGAAGCAACTGTGAGAAAGGAAGGGACAAAAAGCCAGCCGAGTGCCGTACGCGGTGGAAAACCAGAAGGAATTTTGATAAAAGGAATCCCCTTGCCCTTAGCAGCAGTTTCAAGTTTGCCGTCACTTGAGATTGCCATTACCCGGGCTCCTTTTGAGATCGCCTTTTCAAATATACTCAGTGCCTCCTCTGTATTCCCTGAGTAGCTTGTAACAATCACGAGTGAATCTTTATCTACATAATGCGGGATATCGTAGTCGTGGACACTTTTCATGGGAATTTCAGCATCGGAGAAATAGGCGCTCACAAGGTCTCCAGATATGCCAGAGCCTCCCATTCCGCCAAATACGATATTTTTTACACCTTTAAACTCTGGTAGGTCAAACTCCAATGCCTCCTCAATTTCATCGGGTAATTTTTTTATTAATTCAAGCATTGTTAACCTCCTATCTCCTGTGAAATTATTTGAGCTGCCCTTCGGGCAGCGCCTCCTCCCTTGAGAATCACAGGAAGTTTTGAAAGCTCATTTTTAATTTTATTGTAACGCTCCTGGTCTTTTAAAGTTTCCACAACCCAATTAGCAACCCTGACCGGGTCGATGTGCTGAAGGATTTCAGGTACCACTTCTCTGCCAAGCAAAAGATTTACGAGACTGGCGTAGGGAACACGGGCAATTATGTTGGCAAGCCACCATGAAAGCTCACTCAACATGTAAAGGACCACCATTGGTTTTCCAAGCAATCCTGCTTCGAGAGATGCTGTTCCAGAGGCCACAATCACAAAATCAGATGACCTGATTATCCCGCGCGCGCGCCCCTTGAATATTTTCAAATTCTGCTCCCTCTTCAGAAACTCGGGTATTTCGTCCAGCATATATGAAAGGAGAAAGACGGTTTCTGGCAATTTTTTTTCGATGTAATGCTTTATTTGAAGCATCTTTGGAAGCAGTCTCCGAATCTCGTCCTTTCTGGAGCCAGGAAGGAGTGCAATATGAATTTTCCCGTTTTCACGCTCAATTTCATCTTTGTCTTCGTTGATAATATCGATTATCGGGTGACCCACATAGTTTGCATTGATGCCGTACATCTTTAAGAATGGCTCTTCAAAGGGTAGAATAACGATGGCTTTATCAATGTACTTTTTGAGGAGTCCCACGCGCCAGCGTCCCCATGCCCATACTTGAGGAACAATATAGTAAAAGGTTTTTATGCCCAATCTGTGAATTTTGCCTGCAAGCTTCAGATTGAATCCAGGATAATCGACCATGATGGCATGAGTAACCCCATCGTTTGAGGTTCTGACCATGCTTTTAAGAATCTCATTGATCCTTTTGTATTTGAGTATCGCTTCCTGAAACCCTACAATATCAAGGTCTTCGATAGAGTAGAGGAGTCTCACCCCTTCTGCGCGCATTAATTTTCCACCGAGACCGACAAATTCAGCCCCGGGGAGGATTTTTTTTATCTCTCTTACCAGCCTTGCAGCATGTAAATCACCAGAAGGTTCTCCAGCGGATATCAGAATTTTTGTCATAGCTTGAAACTTCTCAGCTTGTCGAGCCAGAATTTGTCAAATTCTATCCCTTCAATATCTTTGCCGCCAAACACAAGGTCTTTAAAAATAGGGTCTTCCAGTTCCATGATTTTCACAAGTCCCTCAACGTCAGAAGATTCGATTAATTCTCTGTTTTTCTCGATGAAAGACAGCAGAAAATCCTCAGTAATAAGGTCCCCCCGCTGCATGGCCAGAAATTTGAGTCTGCGGAACTTATCAGATGTCATTTCAAAATTTTAATGTAAATCAGGGGTTACATGAAGCTTATCGGGGAATCCGGGCTGAGGTGATGTGGGTGGCCCTCAAGCGAAGCTTGAGGGCCACCCACAAGAATGGGCATTCCGCCCGAAAATTGGAAAATAGAGAATGTCTCCTTTTTCCGTTCGCGGGAGAGAGATAGTGTTGATTCAGATGCCGCCCCTTACTGAATACTATCCCCGCGATATCAAAATTACATCCCTCCCCTGCTTGCGAAGCAAGTGGGGGTGGAATTCAGGGAGCTTACCGCTTGAAATCTTAAAAAATTTTGGATGAAGACCCTCACCCCAGCCCTCTCCCGCTTCGCGGGAGAGGGTGATTCTCAGATTTTTGATTAAAATTTTCTCAGTTGATGCCCCCCCACCTGAATCCTCCCCCCGCAGGGAATTTATGCGGGGGGAGGAAAATTTTGTCTATGGATTGAAGAAAAATTATATATCTACGTCACTCTTTCATTTTATCCCTTCTTCCTTCTCTCCGGATGGCGGATTCCTTCGAAAATGGTGAATACTGTTGGAATCAGATAAAGGGTCAGGAAAGTCGTTGTCAGCAATCCACCTATCACGGCTATGGCCATTGGGGCACGCATCTCTGAACCCTCCGAATGACTTAATGCCATGGGCAGCATTCCAAATATAGTAGTCAACGCCGTTATCAGGATGGGTCTCAACCTTATGGAGGCTCCCTCAATCACCGCTTCAAATCTATCTAATCCCTTTGCCATGAGCTGACGAATGAAATCAATCATCACTATTGCATTGTTTACCGCAATTCCAGAAAGGATTAGTGTTCCCATTAAGGACGGCACAGAGATTGTTGTATGTGTCAGGAAGAGCAAGAGGATTACCCCGATTATGGCAAGTGGCAGGGTAAACATTATTATAAACGGGTCTTTGAAAGATTCAAACTGAGCTGCCATGACCATATAAATCAAAAGCACTGCTGCAATCAACGCGAAAATCATATCCTTGATCATCTCTTTGATCTGCTCGAACTCGCCGCCCATACTCATTGTGATACCCTGCGGCATCGAGAGATTCTTCAATTTTTTCTTTATGTCAAGGCTCACCTGACCAACGCTCCGACCTTGCACGTCAGCAAGAACTGAGATTAGCCTGCTCTGCTTCTCCCTGTCAATTTTGATGGGACCAAGAGCGTAATAAACATGTGCCACTTCCCTCAGGGGAATGATGGTACCTGTTGGCGTTTTTAGAGGGATAGAGAGTAACTTCTCAATGTTATCCCGCTCATTTTCAGGATAAATTACGCGAACATCAATTTCCTCGCCCTTTTCGCGGAATCTCGTGGCAACTTTACCCAGCATTGCCGCATTGATCTCTTTCTCAACCTGATAGGGTGTGAGACCGTAGGTCATAGCCTTTGTATTGTCTATCTTTATCCTGATCTCTGGCTTTGCCTGGACAAGAGAAAGCTCTGGTCTCGTGACCCCCGGGACGCCTTTTATCATGTTTAAAATCCTTCCAGCAATGTCACGCATAGCATCGAGGTCCTGGCCGTATATCTTGATCTGGATTGGTTTTGCAGAGCCACCCATGAACATCATTCTCGTGAAATCTACAGCAGTCACCTTGGCACCACGATACTTCGGTATGTTGTCCAGAAGCAGCTCTACGTTTTTATAAGAGGGCAACTTCCTCTCCTTTAGCGGGACAAAAGACAGGAATATTGAGGCTGTGTTTACACCACTCTCTCCAAAGAACGAAATTGTCTGCTCACTTCCCTCTGTTTCGCCAACAATAGCTGAAACAAGCTTCACATCCGGCAATTTTCTTGCCTCCTCCTCTATAACTTTGACGTAGTTGTTCGTCTCCTCGAGGTTTGTGCCAGGCGGTAGTGAAACGTGAATCATCGCAAACTCACGGTTCATCTGGGGCATAAATTCGAGTCCTAATTTTGGAATCAGCGCAAGACTGCCGAAGAAGAGAAGTGTCATGACAGAGACAGTTAAAACTCGGTGCTTCAGTACCCATGAAAGTGTAGACTTATAGAAATTTTTGAATGGTTCAAACCAGGTGCTTCCAAATGCTTTACCGTACTCCTCCCTGTGCCTTTCCTTTAAAAATACTCTTGCCAGCATGGGAATAATTGTTATTGCTACAAAAAGTGAAGCAAGGATTGTAGAACTCACAGTAACTGCAAGCTGCTTCGTAAGTTTGCCGACAAGCTCTCCGATATAAATCAGGGGCAGGAAGACAATGATGTTTGTAAATGTTGATGCGGAGATTGCGGAAACGACCTCCTCAGTGCCGGTGATAGCCGAATCGAATTTGTTCTCCCCCATTTCAAGGTGTCGGAATATGTTTTCGATAACCACCACTGCATTATCCACCAGGAGGCCGACGCCGAGGGCTATTCCTCCCATGGTCATCAGGTTGAGCGTATATCTGGCGAAATAAATTACGATGAATGTGATAATGACGGATAGTGGAATAGCGAGTGAAATAATCAAAGTGGGTCTCAGGTTTCTCAGGAAGAAGAGTATCATTAAAGCGGCAAGAAGTGCTCCGACAATTGCGTTGTTTGAAGTCCTATTTATCACACGTTTGACAATCTTAGACTGGTCAAAGGCCACTTCAAATTTGATCTCCGGGAAATCCTCTCTTATGCGTTGAATCTCCTTTTTTACACGCTCTGCTACGACCACAGTATTTGTCCCCGATTGCTTCATGATATCAATAAAAGCAGTCGGACGCCCGTTTACCCTGAAATACCCCCTTTTCTCTTTGTAAGTATCGATTACACGCGCTACATCCCTGAGGTAAACCGGAGTGTGTCCCGGAGTCTCTCCCACAATGATATTGTTGATTTCGTCTATATTCTTGAACTCTCCAACTGCCCTTATGAGATACTCTTTGGAGCCTTCGACGAGATGTCCGGAGGGCATGTTGAGGTTATGACTTCTCAGAATGTTCACAACCTGCATCGTGGAGATCCCGTACTGGGCGAGTTTTTCAGGATCAGTTTCCACCCATATTTCTCTAACCCTGCCACCGTAGGGAATTACTGAGGCAACGCCATCGATCCTCTCGAGCCGGTTTTTGACCTGCTTGTCCAGTATTTTTCTCACCTGCACGGCGGAAAGTTTGTCGCTATAAACGTAGTACTCCATTATGGGCATAGAGGACATATCAAATTTCATTACCAGTGGCTTTGATGCATCTTCCGGAAGATAGCCCTCTATCAAACCGATCTTATCCCTCACATCCTGCGCTGCAAAGTCGAGGTTTTTGTTCCAGCTGAATTCCACTGTAACAAGCGAAACACCTTCAAAGGAGGATGATGTGACCTTTTTAACACCGTTGATGGTTGAAACTGCCTCTTCGATGGGCTTTGTAATGAGCTCTTCGATGTCTTCGGGAGCCACACCGGGATAGGTAGTAACAATACTAACCGAAGGATAATTGAGCTCGGGGAAAAGATCGAGTCCGAGTTTGGTGAATGAAACAAACCCGAGCACCACCAGTATGCCAATAAGCATGGTGATGGCTATTGGGCGGCGAACAGAAAATCGAATCATTTTATCTCACCCCCAATTTCCACGGGTTGACCATCGCTCAAACCAGCAGCACCGAGTGTGATTACAGTGTCTCCTTCTGCAATACCTGACTTAATCTCCACATATTTGCCTGACTTTATGCCAATTTCTACGTTTTTCTTGTGAGCAATCCCACCAGATACTTTGAAAACCACATACTGATTGCCCTCTTTGACAAGTGCTGAAAGTGGAACGATGAGGGTGTTCTTACTCTCCTCCTTAGCGATGAATGCTCCTACAAGCATCCCGGGCTTGAGAATGCGTTGCCATTTCCCTGTTGGTTTTATGTAAACTTTGGCCTCTCTGGTTTTCATATCGATTGCTGGAGAAATCTCACTCACAACTCCCTTTAGCGTATCCCTGGCAACCGTAATGAGAGCACTTTTGCCTGTTTTAATGAATGAGAGATCACTCTGGGGAATATAGACTTCGATCTTGAGGCTGTTGGGGTCGACAATATACATGAGGGGCACCTGCTGGGCTACCATCTGTCCGGGCTTAACGTAGACGAATCCCACGATCCCATCAATTGTGGATTTAACCTTAAGAGGTTTGTACTCCAGTCCAGGTATATCTCGCTTTATTAAAGCCACAACCTGGTCTTTTCTGACATGATCTCCCTCTTTTACCTTTACAGCCATGACCTTTCCCGGAAGATCAGGGTAAATCAGTGCCTCGCGATCACTTGTTACCATTCCGTAGTAGATGTACCTAACCGCTATATCACCCTTTTTCACAATTGAGACCTTAACAAGTGCCTTTGCCTTCTCGATGGTTACTTTATCTTTAGGTGCTGCAAAGACTGAGCTAAAGATGAAAAAGGCAATAATAAATTTCTTCATGGCTATCCTCCTCATTGAGTTTTTGAAAGACCTCCCCTCACAGCATAGTAAAGTCTTGTGAGGGCGATTTGATAATTGGCTAAAGTTTTAAGATAGTTCAGTCTTGCCTGAGCATATTGGACCTGTGCATTTATGACATCGAGGGATGTTACGTATCCCTCCTTGTATTGGGTTTCAGCAAGTTCGTAGGCCCTTTTTGCCAATTCGAGGTTGGCCTTCTGGGCCTTGAGGGTTTTCTCCAGAGTTTTTGCATTTGTGTAATATGAACGAATGGCGAGGGCTATGCCTTCTTCCATGCTCTGGAGTGTGAAATTGAGGCTTTTGAGCTGATACCGCAATTTGGAAACCGAGGCCTTGTTAGCACCTCCGTCAAATATGTTCCACTGAAGTCCCAGAGTGAAGGTCCACATGCCGTGCCATTCGTTTTGTGTACCAAAGGGTTTCTGATACTTGTATGCCCAGTTGTAAAAGACAGTGGGTAAATTTTTCCGTTTCTGGATATCGATAGACTTTTTGAGGATGTCGAGGTTTTTCTTGAAGAGCGTGATGTCTGAGTGGTAATGCATAGCTTCTTTTATTAAAGAGTCCTGAGAGACCGTTAGAGCAGTAAATCTGAGAGTATCAGTAAGAACTATCGGGACACTGTCTGGAATACCGAGAAGATTCTTAAAGGCATCCTCGGCGATTTTTATCTGCCCCTCGGCCTGAAGAATCTGTGGCTCAACATTTTTTAGCTGGACTTCTGCTCGAAGAAGCTCAAAATCGCTGGCGTAGCCTGCTTCAAATCTTTGCTTTGTCGATTTGTAATTGTCTTCAAGTTCTTTTTTCACCTGGTGTAAAAGGTCCAGTGAATTCCGGGCGAGGAGTAGCTGGAAGTAGCTTTCCTTAACCTGCTCCTCTATTTTTAGCTTTTCTGATTTGAGCTCGAGCTCCTTCGCCTTAAGATTTTCGAAGCTCAGTTTGTAGGATTTCCTGAGGATTCCCCATGTGAAGATAGGCTGAGATATCGAGAGTGAGAGTCCGTAATTGTTGTAGTAGGTGGTCTGAAAGTCGCTAAATTCCGGGACTATCATGTAGGGCATCTGCGGATTACCTGTGGGTACGAGCCGGAATCCAGAAAGCATTTTTGTTTTTTGAACCTCTCCGAGTCTCGTATAGGTTGCCTGACCCGTGATAGATGGGTAGAATGCGCTTCTCGCTTTCAGGATATCGGCTTTTGCCATCCAGATTTCCTGTTCCTTTGCCCTGAGAGATAGGTTATTCTGGAGGGCAATCGAAACTGCCTTCTCCAGACTGAGATAAAGAGTATCCCCGGCCGGTTGTTGTAATGCCAGTAAAAACAGCATCAATAGTCTCATATTTTTACACCCTCCTTTAGCGCTCCTCTCATAAATATGTCAAAGGCTTTGTCTGGAAGAGTTTTAAGACTTTTCCCATCCTCAATGCCGAAGAAGATGAATTTTTCCATAATTCCGGCAAGAGCAAGGGAAAGGTCCCAGGGA
>JALXCE010000301.1 GCA_026991055.1 Caldifarciminota bacterium
TACAAGTACGACGAGGAAAAACAGTTTGAAATATACAAAAGTGTTGCCGAAGAAGTTTATCCGCATCCTGTTATCATACGCGTTTTTGACGTTGGTGCCGATAAATTTGGACTCTATGAGCTCAACCATATAATTGAACAAAATCCTTTTCTTGGTGTTCGGGGAATCAGGGCCCTTCTGAAGCACAGGGATATTTTCGAAATTCAGCTAAGAGCCATTTTACGAGCCCACAGAGAGGTTGGAAATATAAAGGTTATGCTGCCCATGGTAAGCCTCCTCGAGGAGGTTGAAGAGGCAAGGGAAATTACCGAGGAAGTTGCATACAAACTTTCTCAAGAGCTGAGAGAAGATGTCCTCGTTCCCAAATTTGGGATAATGGTGGAAACGCCCGCATCGGCAATTATGGCTGACAAATTTGCCAACTACGTCGATTTCTTCAGTATAGGAACGAACGACCTTACCCAGTACACCCTTGCAGTTGACCGTAAAAATACTGATGTTTCCGATATATACAACCATCTTCACCCCTCGGTTCTAAGGCTCATCAAGCAGGTTGTTGAGATGGGACACGAATACAACATACTGGTGGAAGTTTGCGGAGAGCTTGCATCAGATCCATACGGCGTTCCAGTGCTTCTTGGGCTTGGTGTGGATGGGTTGTCTGTAACCCCCTCGAGCCTTCTTGAAACCAAAGAGCTCATAAGGCGTCTTTCCTATGAGGAAATCAAACCTATTGTTAAGGATGTCCTTGAAAGCTCAACTGCCGATGAAGTAAGATATATCATCGGTGAGCTTCTTAAAGAGAAGTTCCCGCAGGTTTTAAAATTTATCTCACCGGATCGAAATTTTAACGGAGGTAACCATGATTAAAAAAATTTTGCCAGCCCTTTTAATTGCTGGTTTCCTTTTCTCTTACCCTGCGAGTAATGTGGTACCCATCCCAAATCGAGAGTATCTCCCGATGTTGCACAAAGTTCTCACATCGGCTAAGAAAAAAATTGATGTTTTTATGTTTGAAGCGCGCTACTATCCACAGTATCCTGACGATCCCAATGCCGTTATCGTGAAAGACCTGATTGATGCGCACAAGCGCGGTGTCAAGGTCACAGTGCTCCTTGATGCATCCACATGGAATGTTAGCAATACCATCCAGAATAAGCAATTCGGTGATACTCTTAGAAGTGCTGGGGTGGATGTGTGGTACGACCCACCGGATGTCACCAGCCATGATAAATTGATCATTGTAGATGATTCCGTCGTGATTGTGGGCTCGACAAACTGGAGTTACTACGCCCTTGAGCGTAACAACGAGGTTTCCGTGGTGATTTACT
The DNA here is from genome assembly GCA_026991055.1 of Caldifarciminota bacterium. Classification (GTDB taxonomy): domain Bacteria; phylum Hydrothermota; class Hydrothermia; order B15-G9; family WFZT01; genus WFZT01. Next base: position 1,332 of record JALXCE010000301.1, read on the forward strand.
CGAAAGAGGTTGCAAAGGCACTTGAAAAACATTTTCACGATGTGCTGAGGCTCTCAACCCGTGAGCCAAAAATGATTCTAAGAAGGCGAGACTGATATGCTTTTCCCACTTTTGCTCTCAATCATCTTTGCAGCAGATACACTCCAGCTCACCATAGTGCATACTAACGACCTCGACAATACCTTTTATCCACAGAAGGCTCGCTGGATTAACCCTGATTTTCCGCCCATTCTGGGAGGTGAGCAGTCATTTAAAGAGCTTCTTGCAAAGGAAAGGAAAGATGGAGGTGTATTTTTACTATTAAATGGCGGGGGCATGCTCGGTGGTAATCTGATAGGTCAGTATACAGACTTCAGATGGACAGAGGAATTTATGAATACCACCCGGTATGATGCCACAACCCTCGGAGTGAAAGATTTCCTGCATGGTGTTGATACCCTGAAGCAGTTTCTAAAAAGGCTAAAAGTCCCTGTAGTCTGCGCGAATATAACTTATGCCAGTGATACCTTGAAACATGTGGATTGGGTTAAACCATATATCATCATTCACCGAAATGGCTTAAAAATCGGGATATTTGGTCTGATAACCGAGTATATGCCCATCTATTCGAGGAAAAAGAACATCAGAGGCCTTTTCTTCTTAAGAGAGATTTCCACGGCGAAAAGGGTAGTAGCCGAGCTGAAAAAGCAGAATGTCGACATGATTATCGCACTTGCACACATTAGCTACAATCACGAGAAGGAACTTTTGAAAGAGGTGCCAGATATTGATATTATTATCGGAGGGCTTGATCGTGGAGGCACGAGATACCCAACGGAGAATCCGGTAAACCATAACATTGATGTGAGAACTTACGGCAGGCTATCGAGTGTTGGCGTTTTAAAGCTCAAATTTTCCCGCAAGTATCGGACAATTTTAAACTATTCCTGGCACTCCGAAACCCTCTTTGCCGATAAATATCCTGTCCCTTTGGATAAAGTAAAGACCTACTGAGTGTAAAATCATTCGTTTCTGTATCCATTGCCCACTCTGTATTTAACTGCTCCCTCACCGTTGTTTATAGAGATTAGAGTCTCTTTAACAGGGCAATAAATCTCCGTTAGCACGATTTCACTATTTACACTTCAAATGTGGGGCAATAAAATAAACCTCGATTCTCAAAATTCAACTCAAGGTCGAGTAATGGAAGAAAGGATTTTTGCAGTCGAAATAGACCATAAAAGCTGCCCCCTCGAAATCAGGGAGAAGATTGAAATCGGCAAGGACCTGATCGCTTCCCATCTCAGGTACTTTAAAGAAAACTATAGACTCGATGAGGTTTTTATGCTCTCCACGTGCAACAGGATGAATCTCACTGCCATAGGAAAAGATATTGATCCCATTTCACTGTTTGAGGGGCGTGTTCCAAGAGAATATGTGGCTTTGTACCGTGGAAGAGAGGCAGTATCCCACCTCTTCTCGATTTCGGCAGGTCTCGAGTCGCAGGTGCCCGGCGAATACGAAATTCTCGGACAGGTCAAGGAAGCGGCAGAAATTGCAAGGAATACCGGAACACTTGGCCACGTGCTTGGCGAGCTAATCAACAGAGCGCTCAGAACCGGTAAAAGAGTCAGGAATGAAACGGGCATAGCCAATGGCAACCTTTCCTTCTCCTCCATCGCTCTTAACCTTATAAAGCAAAAGTCTTTTGAAAACCCGAGGATTCTTATCATCGGCACCGGCACCATTGCGAAAAATCTCATTCTACTTTTGAAAAAACATGGGATTGGCGAAATCTTTGTTGTATCCCCGACTTCGAAAGAAAGAACAGAAGTCTTTTCAAAGGAATTGGGGATTTTACCGGGAACCGGCCTGCCTTACGAGAAGTTTGATGTTATTGTAACTGCTACAGACAAACGGGTTATAGAAAAAAGGCAAATTGAGAGCCTCGAAAGATCGCCGCTACTCATTGATCTTGGTTTTCCAAGGAATATCTCTCCGGAGATCAAAAAATTGGATGGAGTAACCCTCTATAACCTCGAAGACCTGAAAGAAATCCGGCAGGGATTCATTGTGAATCGCGAGACGTTTATCCCTGTTGCCCATGCCATCATCGAAGAGGAAACAGAAAAGTTCATGGAGTGGCTGAAAATCTGGGAAATCAGCCCCCTTATCAAAAAAATCCATATGGAAGCGGAAAAAACAAGACTTATGGAACTCAATCAACTTGCTGAAAACAAACTCATTGATCCCGAATTTGTCGGAAATTTCTCTTATAAGCTAATTAAAAAGGTTCTACACAGGTCAGTTAGGGAAATCAAGGAATTTGCAATCAAGAGGAACGGAAAAAAAGAGCTACCTTCGCGTGTTGTAATAGGAACAAGAGGTAGCAAGCTTGCCCTGATCCAGGCGAATCAGGTTTTAAATTTACTCCAGAGCAAATTCCCCGATATAGCGTTCGAGCTGAAAATTGTAAGAACCACAGGTGACCGGGGCAAGATCGGAGTCGTGGGTGCATTTGTTAAAGAACTTGAGCTCGCCCTCCTGAGGGGCGAGATAGATATGGCGGTTCATAGTCTGAAAGACATGCCCACAAGCCTTCCAGATGGACTTGGTATTGTGAGCGTCCCTGTGAGAGAGGACATCCGGGATGCATTCATTTCCCGTAATAGACTTGGATTTGATGAGCTTCCAGTAGGAAGTGTCATAGGTACAGGTAGTCCCCGAAGGATTGCGCAGATTCGCCACCTGCGCCCGGACCTTGAGGTGAAGCCCATTAAGGGGAACGTGGATACGAGATTGAGAAAACTCGATGAAGGGCAGTATGATGCCATAATCCTTGCACTGGCAGGCCTGAAGCGGATGAATCTTCAGAAGAGAGCCACCGAGGTTTTCCCACCCTCAAGGTTTTATCCGGCAGTTGCTCAGGGAGCTATTGGCATTGAAGTCAAACTGGAAAATAGCAGTGTAGTTGAAGTAGCGAGGGCCATAAACAACGATAAGCTTTTCAAGCAGGTCCTCGCTGAGCGAGCATTTTTAAATAGACTTGGTGCAGGATGCAGAACACCTGTGGGTGTGTATTCTGAGGTGGAGCACAAAAGATTAAAACTTTACGGTGCCATCTTCTCACCAGACGGATATGTTATCAAAGATGAACTAAGTGGCAATATTGAGGATGCACGCATTGTAGGTCTAACACTCGCTGAAAGATTGATAGAGCGTGGTGCTCATGAACTCATGGTGGCAAGATGACACTTGACAACGCAAGGATACTCATAACCAGACCAGCTCATCAGGTGGATGAGTTCGCAAGGCTCGTCGAAAAATACGGTGGAATACCAGTAAAATTTCCCGTTCTTGAGATAAAACCCCTCGATTTTGAGAAATCACTCAAAGAGGAGCTGAAAAAGTCTTACCGGTGGATTGTCTTTACCAGTGTTAATGGAGTCCGCTTCTCCTTCAAACACGTAAAAGATAGGTTTACTCCTGAAATAAAAATCTGTGCCATAGGGCCTGCAACAGCCCGCGCCATTGAGGAAATGGGAGGACGTGTGGATTTTGTGCCTGATAAATACGTATCCTCCGAGATTGCCCGTTTACTCCCTATCAAAGAGGGAGATAGAGTTCTTCTCCTGCGGGCTAAAATCGCCCCATCAGATTTGAGAAAAGAGTTAATCCATAAAGGGGCAGAGGTTGTAGAGATTCCTGTCTATGACACGGTGGAAAAGATTTATCCACCGGAAGAGGTGCAAAAGAAAATATTTCCGGTCCCGGATTTCATTACATTCACAAGTAGTTCGACTTTCAGGGCCTTTATCAAAAACCTTGAGAATGCAGGGATTGAGCCTCAGGAAATTTTCAGAGAGGGGAAAATTGCAGTTATTGGGCCGGTCACAGCCCAGGCAGTAAGGTCTTCTGGATTTGAGCCCGATGTAATTGCTAAGGAGCATACCTTAGAGGGGTTGTTGAAAGCAATATCCGCGTTTCTCAAGGAGGTTAGAGTATGAAACTTACAAGGAGACCGAGGAGACTCAGAGGGTCTCCAGCTATCAGAAGGATGGTTCGTGAAACCGCTCTAAATGTGAACGACCTGATTTATCCGATCTTTGTTAGATTTGGATCGCACATCAGGGAAGAAATTCCATCCATGCCGGGTATTTACCGATTTACCCTTGATGAGCTTGAGCCTGAGATCAGGGATGTACAGGAGCTTGGAATCCCGGCGATAATTCTTTTTGGAATTCCTGAATACAAAGATGAGAAGGCCACAAGTGCATTTGAGGAAAACGGAATTGTTCAGGAGGCCGTAAGACTCGTTAAAAAGCTCGCGCCGGACCTCTTTGTTATAACGGATGTGTGCATGTGCCAGTACACTACATTTGGCCACTGTGGAATTGTGAAGGATGGTAAGGTCCTAAATGACGAGAGTCTTGAAATTCTTGCGAAAATCGCTGTTTCACATGTAAAGGCGGGAGCGGACATGGTGGCACCCAGTGCCATGATGGATGGTCAGGTGAGGGCGATAAGGGAGGCCTTAGATGCTGAGGGATTTACTGATATCCCGATAATGGGATACTCGGCGAAGTATGCGTCAGCATTTTATGGACCTTTTAGAGATGCAGCGGAATCTGCACCGAAATTTGGAGACCGTTCAACCTATCAGATGGACCCCCCGAACTGGCGTGAGGCAATGCGTGAAATTGAGCTGGATATTGAAGAGGGAGCAGACATTGTAATGGTGAAACCAGCTCTACCTTACCTGGACATCATTGCGAGGGCCCGTGAGAGATTTGACTATCCCATCGCTGCATACAATGTAAGTGGAGAGTATTCCCTTGTGAAAGCAGCTGCCATGCAGGGCTGGATTGACGAGAAAAGAGTGACCCTTGAGCTTTTAACCTCAATAAAAAGGGCTGGAGCGGATTTGATACTTACGTATTTTGCCAAGGATGTGGCCAGGTGGATAGGGTAGCGTCACATACTTGCCTCCACTGTTATGTTCAGGGCGGAGCGGGCTTCGCCCGCTCCGCCCTGAACAACTAAATCTCAAGGAGTAACAAATGCAGGATAAACTTTTGAGCGGATACATATACGATAAGAAACCAGTAATGATTTACTGGGAAATGACCCAGGCATGCGATTTAGCATGTAAACACTGCAGAGCTGAGGCAAACCCCAACAGGAACCCCTTTGAACTCACCACAGGAGAGGGGAAAAGACTTCTTGCTCAGCTCAGAGAATTTGGCGACCCGTCCCCTCATCTTGTTATGACAGGCGGTGATGTTATGCATAGACCTGACCTCTTCGAACTTATTGAATACGGAGTTTCTCTCGGCCTCAAGATTTCCATTGCCCCCAGCGCCACTAATCGTCTTACACCTGATGTGATAAAGAAATTTAAAGAGTTAGGAGTCCTGAGCATGTCTTTGAGCCTTGATGGCTCCACCGAGAAAAAGCACGATGAATTCAGAGGTGTCCCGGGAGTTTATAAAACCACCATTGAGGCAGCAGAGGAGATTAAAAAGGCGGGTATCCCTCTTCAGGTCAATACACTCGTGAGCCGGGAAACCTATGACGACGTTCCCAACATTTTTGAGGTGGTGAAGACCTTTGAGGTGGTTCGATGGAGTCTTTTCTTTCTCATTCAGGTGGGAAGAGGAAAGGTGCTGAACCAGATTACACCGGAAGAGGCCGAAAATCTCCTTTTATGGCTCTATGAAAAATCAAAAGAAGTCAAATTTGCCATTGCCACCACCGAGGCTCCCCATTTCAGGAGAGTTGCCCTGGAGCAAATGCTGAAAGAAGGAATGACCCTGAGCGAGGTAAGGCGAACCCCCATCGGACGTGGATTTGGTATCAGAGACGGAAACGGAGTGATGTTTATTTCTCACATCGGTGAAATTTATCCTTCAGGATTCCTGCCAATTAGAGCCGGTAATGTAAGGAAAGACCATCCAGTTGAAGTTTATAGAAACTCAGAGATATTCAGGAAACTGAGAGACTACAACGAGCTTAAAGGGAAGTGTGGAAAGTGTGAATTCAGGGCTATCTGTGGTGGTGCACGTTCACGTGCCTTTGCTGTCACAGGAGACCCATTTGAAAGTGATCCACTCTGTGTGTATGAGCCATGAAAAAGTCAGAAGAACTTTATAAAGAAGCAATAAAACACCTTGTAGGCGGTGTGAATAGCCCGGTCAGGGCATTCAACTCTGTTGGCGGAAATCCGATCTTCCTCGACCACGCGAAGGGAGCAAAACTTTACGATGTCGATGGGAACAAATACATCGATTTTATGGGGTCATGGGGACCGCTGATTCTGGGACATGCTCACCCTGAAGTGGTGAAGGCTATAAAAGAACAGGCAGAGAGAGGAACTTCTTTCGGCGTCTCTACCGAGCTTGAAATTGAGCTTGCAAAACTCGTCAAAGACGCGTTCCCTTCTATTGAGCTTGTGAGATTTGTAAATTCAGGGACCGAGGCGACCATGAGTGCTGTGAGGCTTGCCCGAGGATACACAGGGCGCCCGAAGATTGTGAAATTTGCGGGATGCTATCACGGGCATGCTGACTACTTTCTGGTTCAGGCAGGCTCAGGTGTGATGACCCTCGGCATTCCCGGGAGCAAAGGTGTGACGGAGTCCATAGTCAGGGACACTCTGGTGGCAAGGTTCAACGATCTCTCCAGCGTTGAAGCCCTGTTTGAAAAATTTGGCAGTGAAATTGCAGCTGTCATCGTTGAGCCGGTAGCCGGTAATATGGGAGTAGTGCCTCCAAAACCGGGATTGTTGAAGGGTTTGAGAGAGATAACCCGTGACAACGGCGCGCTTCTCATTTTTGATGAAGTTATCACAGGCTTCAGACTCACCTGGGGTGGAGCACAAACGGTTTTCGGAATAACACCTGATTTGACAACTCTCGGAAAAATCATCGGAGGTGGTCTGCCAGTGGGAGCTTACGGCGGAAAACGTGAAATTATGGAATATTTAGCACCTCTTGGACCTGTTTATCAGGCTGGTACTCTATCGGGGAATCCGCTTGCCATGAGCGCAGGAATTGCAACGCTAAAAATTCTTAAAAGCGGTGGAGTTTATGAAAAACTTGAATCACTTGCGGAGAAATTTACAGAGGGTTTGCGGAGCATGTTGGGCGGCATGACTGTGAATCGAGTGGGCTCTATGTTTACTCCATTCTTCACTGATGCAGAGGTTTTTGACTATGATTCTGCTAAAAGGGCTGATACAGAGAAGTATGCAAGGTTCTTCTGGCACATGATTAAAGGTGGGGCTTTCCCACCACCATCCCAGTTTGAAGCATGGTTTATCTCAGCAGCTCATACAGAAGAGGATATCGAAAAGGCCCTCGACATCGCCCGGAGTTTTAAATGAGTAATTTTTTGAAGGCACTAAGAAAAGAGTTGGTTGATGCAACCCCTGTCTGGTTTATGCGGCAGGCCGGTCGCTACCAGGAGGAGTATCGAAAGATTCGGGGAAAATACAGCATTTTAGAGATAGCGAAAAATCCTGAGCTCATCGCCGAGGTAACCCTTATTCCAGCCAGAAAGATGGAGATTGATGCCCTCATCCTTTTCTCCGATATCATGCTCCCTCTGGAGCCAATGGGCGTGAGATTTGATATAAAGCCCGGCGTGGGGCCTGTGGTAGAGAATCCGTTGAGAGCGAGGAGTGACCTTGAAAATTTACGTCCCCTGAAACCAGAGGAAGACCTTCCATTCGTGCTGGAAGGGATCAAAATCATTAAGTCATCAACAGATCTTCCACTTATTGGTTTTTCGGGCGCCCCCTTCACCCTTTTAAGCTACATGGTTGAGGGAGGCCCTTCAAAGAATTTCCTGAAGCTTAAGAAATTCATGCATGAGGACAGGGAAACTTTCCACGCGGCCATGAGCCTTCTTACCAATTCTATTGCTAATTATCTTAATGCCCAGATTAAGGCCGGTGCTGACGCTGTTCAGGTCTTTGATAGCTGGGTTGGGGCTTTGAGCCCCGATGATTACCGTGATTTTGTCTTACCCCACATGAAAAAATTGATGGCGAGTGTCCGTAGGGCGCCGATCATCCACTTTGGGGTAAATACCTCTGGAATACTGCATTTGATGGCAGAAGCTGGTGGAGACGCCATTGGAGTGGACTGGCGAATTGAAATCTCGAATGCATGGGAAATCTTCCCCGATAGAGCCATTCAGGGGAATCTTGACCCTTCTATTCTCCTATCTACCTGGGATGAGGTGAAAAGGGCGGCAAAGTCTATTCTTGCAAGTGTTGGGAAAAGGCCCGGACACATCTTTAACCTCGGTCACGGTGTTTTGCCTCAGACTGATCCAGAGATGCTGAGACGCCTTGTGGATTTTGTTCACGAGGAGACTTCAAAATGAAGGCAATTTTGTTGATCGGATATGGCGCACCTGAAAAGATTGAAGATATCCCCGACTACTACAGAATAATTTCTGGAAACAGGAAAGTCTCTCCTGGAGTGATTCACGAGCTTGTCAGGCGATATATGGCCATCGGCTCTGGCTCGCCAGTTAACAGGATTTTCAACGAGATAAAATTGAAGCTTCAATTGCAGCTTCCTCATGAGTATCAAGTTTTTGTGGGTATGAGAAATTGGCATCCCTTCATTGAAAAGGTGGTGCCGCATCTTAAAGATTACGAGGAAGTAATTGCAGTTCCTCTCACCCCTTTTTACTCGAGGTTCCACACAGAGAAGTATTTTGAAAAGTTGAATGATCTCAAAGTCAGAAAAGTCGTCTCCTGGTACCGTCATCTTGTGAAACCATGGGCAAGGCTCATGGACGGGTGCGATAAATCAGTTGTGGTTTTTTCTGCTCACAGCCTGCCCGAGGCGGCAGATGATCCATACGAACCTCAGGTTAGATGGCTTGCCGAAGAGATCGCAAAGATCCTTGATATTCCTCGCTGGTACCTTGCCTTTCAGTCAAAGCCCATGAAGGCTCGTGGAAAATGGCTTGGCCCTGATATCCACGATGTAATTTCAAAGCTCATAGAAACCGGAGAGCGAATGATTACCGTTGCCCCCATTGGTTTTCTGCATGATTCCATGGAGGTCCTTTACGACCTTGATGTGGAACTTCCCATGAGATTTAAAGATGTGAGATTCTGTCGAGTCCTCACTTTTAACAGTGATGATATGCTCATTGATGTGCTGAAAAACCTGATTTTAGAGAAATGAGAGTAGGAATTATCGGTGGTGGTATTACCGGACTTTCTGCCGCTTATTATCTTGAAAAGTTTTCAGGGGACGTGGAAGTTGCCCTTTTTGAGGCGAGTGGAAGGCTGGGAGGAAAGATCCTCACTCTTGTTGAGAATGGATTTGTCATAGAAGGAGGACCAGATTCCATTTACACTTTCAAGCGGGGAGGAATGGGACTCATCAAAGAGCTTGGGCTTGAGGAGCGAGTAATAAGGCCACCTGAGAACGCACGGGCATTTATTTATTCACGGGGCAAACTCAGGAGCTTCCCTCAGGGTTTCTATGGTCTTGCTCCAAGGAATTTTATAAAACTCTGGAAGAGCGAACTTTTTAGTTTCAGGGCAAAACTTCGTATGCTTGGAGAGCCTTTTATAAGGGAAAACCATGACGGTGATGAGACACTTGGCGCTTTTATAAGAAGACGGCTCGGAGAAGAAGCACTTGTAAGGTTTGCAGGTCCGTTGCTTTCCGGGATATATGCTTCTGATCCTGAAGAGATGAGTATCCTTGCAACATTCCCGTATTACAAGGAAATGGTTAGAAAGTACGGGAGTCTCACAAAGGCGGCCTTAAAAATGAAAAGGAGCTCAGGTGGAATTTCTCCTTTTGTAAGCCTCAGGGGAGGGCTTGAGGAGCTTGTCTGGGAAGTTGTTGGAAAGCTTGTCAGAACCAAAATCATAACGAACTATCCAGTGGAAGTTGTGGAGAGGGATGGAAGTGAATTTGTGATAAATGGCGAACACCGGTTTGACCGTTTGATTCTGGCTGTCCCGGCATTCAGGGCGGGGAAAATGCTCAAAAGTTTATCGGAAAGGCTCTCTGAATTGATGATGCAAATTCCTTTTGTTTCGACCCTTACGGTATCCTTTGCTTTCAGGGATGCCAGTTTGCCTGAGAACAGCACCGGTTTTATGGTGGCACGGGACGAGAGGAAGAGAATTTCAGCGTGCACGTTTTCATCCAACAAGTGGCCCGGGCATGCACCTTCTGGATATCAGCTGGTGAGGTGTTTTATGGGAAGGCGTGGTGATGAGGGAATTCTGGAGCTTGAGGATGAGAAGATTGCAGAGATTGCTCTTGAGGAGCTTGGGGAGATTGTGAGGCTCAGGAGTGCTCCGATTTTTTACCGTGTTTTCAGGTGGTGGAAGGGGATGCCGCAGTATCGAGTGGGGCATCTTGAGCTTGTGGAGGAGATAAAGAGGGAGGCGCCGGCGGGGTTACACCCCGCCGGCGCCTCCCTCAACGGCATTGGCATTCCTGACTGTATACGCCAGGGCCAGGAAGCTGCACTAAAGG
>JALXCE010000302.1 GCA_026991055.1 Caldifarciminota bacterium
GGAACCAATCTGCCGAAGATTCCAGGAACGGCGCTTCACGGCGCAATCAGGATGTATGCGGCAAGGAGATATGGGAAGTCTCAATGTGCGGGTCAAAAGGGGCACTGCGGTCAGCCCACATGCCCAATTTGCTATACCTTTGGCTCAATTGAGGGTGAAGCAGGCTCATTCTCTGGTGTAGTTTCTATCGGCGACGCCCGCATCCTGCTCTTCCCTGTTTATTCAATGGTAGGTCCTGTGTGGATAACAAGTCCAGCGGCGCTTTTTGATGCGGGATACGGCAAGAAAGATGGACAGGGAGAACTTAAACCTTTTGAAGTGGACGATAATGAAAATGGCTTCTCTCGGTGGAACTTTCCCTCTCCAAACAGCATTAACTTAGGCTGGCTGATGGTGGAAAAAGAAGAAGGTTGGCCCAATGAATTGCCATCACAATTGCCTCAGCAAATCCCTGAACAAATACGCAATCGCATCGTTCTTGTCTCTGACAAACTCTTTTCTCAGATAGTCAACTCGAACCTTGAGGTGCGGACATCAGTTGCCATCAATCCCGAAACCGGCGCAGCCGAGGAAAAGGCTCTTTACACTTACGAAGCTATCCCGAGGGCAACTATCCTGTGGTTTGACGTGATTGTGGATGATTTCAGGGGAGAGTTTCCAGATGTCAAGAGACTGAGTGAATGGAAAATAGCCCTTGAAAAGGGAAATGATGCTGCAAAGCAGTTAATGAAAAAATGGCATCTGTGGAAAGAAAAGGATGGAGATGATAAATTTGAGTCGAGCATTGAAAAAGCATTGAAATGGGTGCGGGATGACCTGAATAAGTATGGTAACAACATTTCATGGGAAAATGCAATTCAGGTAGTAACTGCCGGTCTCGAATGGGCAGAGCACCTCGGCATAGGTGGCATGGGGACGAGAGGATTCGGGCGAATTCGTGAGTTGGCTTGCCTGCGAGTTCAGGAGCACACTTTGAATGGCCCTTGTGAGAAAGAAAATGCACACGGAGGCACGGGAAGCACAGGGGAATGACATCCCCTGTGGCTCTGTGTGAATAAATTGGAGGCAAAGATTATGAGTAAAGATTTTGGGGTAATTTGTAAGTCAGAAGGCCTACGGCTTAAGGAGCACACATTCAATCACTTTTGCGAGAATATACATGGAGACACCCGAAATGAATGAAAAATGCATCGATAAACAGGTCAAAGTTATGCTTCTTGGAACCTTTCACATGGAAAATCCGGGTAGAGATGTAATAAGACCAGAAGTAGATGACGTCTTATCTCCTAAAAGGCAGAAGGAAATTTCGGCACTCATCAAAAGCCTCGCAAAGTGGGAGCCCGAAATTATTGCTGTGGAATTTCCTTACGAAAAGCAGGATGAATTAAATGCCCTGTATAAAAATTACATCCAGAATCCCACTGCTTTTGAGGATTCTCACCTTTCTCCCAGAAATGAGATAGTTCAAATTGGATTCCGGCTTGCGAAACATTTAAACCACGAAAAATTGCTGGCCGTTGATTGGTTCCCGGAATTTCCAGAATGGATAACAAAGGAAGATTTTGAAGATGTGATGTATTTCACACCTGAGATGAGATTGTGGGACCGTAAGCAGATTGAGCTTGAAGAAAAGAATAAACTGGAAAAACTGACCATAGCTCAATACCTTTACTGGCTTAATTTAAAACCTCGAATAAACACCAACGATACGATAATGATTGACATTTCATTGGAGCATAAGAACAAAAAAGTAGCTTTTACTATAGCCTCTAACTGGTTTGAAAGGAATCTTGGAATTGTCAGGAACCTCAAAGAGATTTTACCGGGAGGGATTAAACGAGTCCTGCTTTTGTATGGTGCAGGACATATACCGATGTTAAATTACATTATGGAGATGTCCTCCATATTTTGTCCTGTAAGCCCATTGCCTTACTTAAAGGAGGAAATTATGAAAGTCCCAAATCTTGATTACAAAGCCGCCTTAACGGCACAAAAGATTGTAGAGGGAGCCAAACAGAATAATGCGCCCAAGGATATTGAGAACACAGTGACCAAGGCTCTTGGAATATTACAAGCGCAGGGAGTTTACGCATTGTATCTCTATCTTTACAGTCAAGCAGAAGGGAATAATCCAGCCGCTTATTTGCTTCGACTTTTATGGAACGAACTTAAAGATGAAGAAGTATCTGTGCCTCTTCCAGAGAAGGTGAAAGTGGTCCTTTTACAGAAAAATAAAATCCTGTTCTGCGAACCTCGCAAATTTGGAAATCTTGTGAATCTCACGTCCAAAAAGAAAGAAGAAATGGAGCAGAAAATAAGAGAGGCCAATGATTGTGTCGAACAGGTTAAGAATTATTCAAAACTGTGGATAGAAAACAAAGATAAGTTTGACTCAATTGCGAATATACCTGATATTGAAAATTTAGATCTAAAATACGAAATATCGCAAGATACAAAATCACAAAAGTGGCAAATACAAGCGAACAACCTATATCTCCACAAACAATTCACGCAATTGCCTTCCGTCCGTGAAATCATTTTGACAAATATCCGAGAGCTTACCGCTGATCTCGATACCCTACTCCTTGTCCGTGACCTTTACGAACAAACACTAATTTATGCAAGGTTCCATGCAAAGGCGGCTCAGAACAAATGAAGGGAGAGCAAAATGCCTTTTAAACACTATCGCATAGTTTTGAGGCTCCTGTCACCCCTCCACATTGGCAAGCGGAAGTATCGCAACCTGATGGAAACTCGTGAGTATGTCCCTGGCAGGACCCTCTGGGGTGCATTGACTGCACGAATTACAAGGGACTGCCTGAGTGGTACACCTAAAATGTATCGAATTGTGGGCAATAAGTTAACAGAGCACCTGAGGTTTGGCTATCTCTGGCCTGCGGTTAAAATAAGCGGAAAAAACGATGGCAAAACGGAAAAGTTCGAAGTTTACTTCCCGTGGAAAGCGGAAGAGCGCAGGGACACATCGGGAAATATAGAATTTACATATGAATTTGTTGAACCTGATGCTTTCGACTACCTGTTCAAATTCGGTTACATGGGACAGCCCATTGAGATCGACAGAAAGGCGACCGAGGAAGGGCAGCTCCATGAGTCAGAATTTATTGGCCCTGTAACACGCGATAATCGAAAGGTGTATCTTGTTGGAGATATGTGGATTAAAGATGATATTTTAGTGAACGAGAGCGAAGGAGTAGTGCATTTGGAGGGACGGAGTGTCCCATTAAGAAAAGTTTTTAGCAATCTCCAGCTTGGTGGTGAAAAAGGCTATGGCTGGGGTAGAGTTAAATACGAGAAGCTGGAACCTACGAATGGGGAAAAGGCTATTGGTGATGTTGATTTCTCTTACGAAAACGGTGAAGTTTTACTTGAGTTCAGAAAAGACCAGCACCTCACTGCTCATGCACTTGCGGCGGAATGGAAAGTTTCTCCTGATGTGAACCTATCCCCTATTCCCGGCGAGGAGGTTCAGGGACCTGTAGAACCTCTAACCGGATATGAGTATCAATCTCTCATATCTAATCCTCCTATCTGCTATGAGCCCGGAGGAAAACTTAAAAATGCCATTACTGCGCATGTTGGAGTATTTG
>JALXCE010000303.1 GCA_026991055.1 Caldifarciminota bacterium
GTGAGGTTTTGATTATTAGCTCAAATCATTTACAAAAATTATCGCTCCTTACAAACCTTGCTTTTGTCACTGGGACAACCACGAGCTTTGACGAGTGGGGAAGTCAAAGCGCCTTAAATTTTTAAAATACAAGATGTAGCCCCTCACCTTTATCCTCTCCCCGCAAAAATTTATGCGGGGAGAGGAAGTTTTTGAAGTTTAATTAATCTGTACTCTTTGATTCAGCCAATAAGCGCTTAAAAATAGATTCCTTTACAAAAAGCCTTTGGACTTGTTTTAAGCTTCCATAACCTATCCACTATAGCCATAGCTTCTACAATTGGAACAATTTCAAAAGTATTCACCTTCCACTCGCAGGTTTTGCTTGTTGGGCTAAAGATATCGCAAGAAGGATTTCAAGTTGGGGGCATACCGCTTAAAATCCAAAAATCAAGATGTAAACCCTCACCCCATCCCTCTCCCGCAAAGCGGGAGAGGGAGTTTTACGGATTTTGACTGAAAATCTGCCCGATGGAGCCCCCCACCTCAATCCTTTCCCCCAAGTATTCATAAATTTTTTAAAGAAATCTCTTTTTGCAGACCTTTGATGTGGGATAAATATATTGAGCTTGTTCGAAAATTCCCCCTCCTCTCCTCCCCCCACGCACTTCGTGCGTGGGGGGAGGAACAAGGTGGGGGGGGTAAATTTTTCATTAAAATTCAAAGAATTTGAGATTTTTTCGAACAGGCTCAAATATATTTGAAAATTTTACTGGAGGCCATCAAAAGCAGCCCCTAATTCACACCTGGGATTTTATCTGTAAGTATTCACTACAATGAAAATTCCATAAATGTAGATTTATCGGGATAGGTGGTGAGAAATCCCATAAAAACTTTTGATCTCAGATATTTCAAACCAATATTATCATTGTTACTGATTTTCGGATAGTTTAAAATAAAGGTATGATGGCTTTTATTCTTGTTATCCTGAGTTTTTCCATTAACTGGACCACCTTCTACAATTCCGAGATGCTGAACGGATGGGCAAGACACGGCGACACCCTCTACCTTGCCACAAATGGTGGAATTTTGCAAGCGATACTGAGAGATTCCCTGATCATCACAAAGAGGTTTACGAATGTTGATGGTCTGAGTGAGCCTGTCATTAATTCCATAACTGTTGACGAATACGGAAATGTCTGGGCTATTGGAGACCATCACGTGTTTTTCAAAAACGGGGATACTTTCGTTCTTTACGATGGGCTGAATTTTGACAACGACAGTCTCACATCCATTGCAACAGCCGGAGATTGCATTTTCATTTCCTCAATTACCGGGATAAGGATTATTTCCATGATGGGGACACCATCAAATTTTGGAGATGACCGGATTGCCACATACAATAGCTATAATCTGCCAATTGAAAGTGATTCCATTCTAAAACTCAGAATAATGAGAGATACACTACTTTTTGGCACACCACGGGAGTTTTGCTACTCTCCCCTACCCGGCTTTCCAGACAGTATCGTTCGCATCCCTTCAGACAGTCTCCCCGGTGCCTATGGAAGCCGAAAAACTATCAGGGATTTTTATAAAGGACCTCGTGTCCTTGCCATACTTACCAACAACGCAGTCTTTTTAAGGGATTTTCAAAACAACTGGCACGTGATTCAATCTGTCAACAACGGCCGTATCCACTGGTTTTGTGGCTATCATACCATCTCGGGAATAAACAACAACGTGTATGTGGGACTTGGATGCCTTCGCGACAATGCCAATTTACCTGTTAGAACCCTTCCACTTGTTAAAATAGATTCAACGGGAAATGCGGCGGTCTTTTCACCGGATAGCCTTGTATGCGACTACCCCCCTCACGTAACTCAGGTAATTCCTATTTCTCCGGACACCCTGATCATTGGCACTGTTTGCAATCATTCCTACAACCTCAGTTTTAGTGAGAGAAAATGTGGTGGAGTCACTTACACTTTTCACAGCGGAACATGGACGGCCCAGAATCTTGGTTTGCTTGAGATCAACTACATTTCAGGTATTAAGAAAACCTCTGATGGCAGAATGTGGTTATTTTCCTCGCTTATCTATCTTCCGACCTATTACTCACGGCTCTTTTACTTTGATGGAAAAAGGTTTTATCCTTCCGGTAATTTTAACCACGTCTTTCATGACTCAACGGGAGAGCTGGATTTGCTCACTGACATTGAGGTAGACAACACCGGGAGATTATGGGTTGCTACCAACCATAACGGGATTTTCCGCATAGATGGGGATAGCTTTGACATTCACCTCTACCCTTCCGAATTTGTTAAAACCATTGGATTTACAGGTAACAATGAGCTGGTATTCACCACAAATTCCGGTACGTTTCTTCATTCAGGGACACAGGATACAAGGATAAGCTCGCTTACAAATGTCTACTCCATAACTCATGACCAGCAGGGGAATCTCTGGCTTGCGGATATTTCGAACGGTTTTGAGGTCTATTCTCCGTCTCATCAGCTTGTTCTAAGCTCAGCGAACTTCTTTTCTCTCACGACTCAGAGTTTCAGGAGTGCTGCCCACATGGGCTCCTATCATTTTCTCGGCTCAGACAATGGAATTGTTGTAATTAACGGAGAAAAATTGGAGACAACTATTCTTCCTGGGGTTGTGATTCGAAGTCTTGCCCTCGACAGTCATGGTTATCTCTGGGCACTCACAGAGGAAGGTGTTTACGTAATAGACACAAGGGATTTTTCGATAAAATACTACTTTTCTACATTCAATAGCGGACTTGTGGGCAATACAAGAGATGTGGGACCAAATTTCTTTTACTACAAACTCATCCGGGATGACATTCTTATTGATGAAACCAGTCACACCGTCTGGATAGGCTCAACCCATGGTGTTTCGGTAATCAAGACCGATCTTTACTGGAACTATGCAAAAGAGGCCGCGAGTCCCATTATTTTTCCCTCGCCGGTGAGGCCCGATGACAGGTTTGTAACAATATCTGGATTAAACGACAAACAGCGGGTATCTTTGTATAAAATGGATGGCACAAAAGTTAAAGTGAAGCTCGAGAGGGGAAAGGGATTTGTGAGATTCGAGACCAGGAATCTCTCTGCAGGTACTTATATCGTTCTCGTAGGGGATAAAAAGCTTCTTTTTTCAGTGATTAAATAGGAGGTTTAGAGATGGAAAAGAAAAGACCAAAAATTCTATTTGTCGAGGATGAAAAGAATCTTTTGCTTTTGTACAGAAAAGAGTTTGAAAAGGAGGACTATGAAATTCTAACCGCCACAAGTGCAGAGGAGGGACTTGAGATTTTAGACAGAGAGCCGGATATTGACGTGGTTGTGCTTGATATAAAAATGAAGGGGATGTCTGGCCTTGAGGCACTTGCAAGAATAGCCAGATCGCGTAAAAATATTGGACTTATTCTCGCTACCGCTTACTCCTCGTTCCAGGAGGACTTTACCTCGTGGTTGGCTGACGCTTACATCGTCAAGTCACCAGACTTTATTTCAGAGCTAAAGAGAGAAATCAAAAGGGTGCTGGAGGAAAAGAGGAAATGAAAGCTATAATCCTTGCAGGTGGGTTTGGTACGAGGATAAA